>CAUZRT010000104.1:0-10044 GCA_963582235.1 Lentisphaeria bacterium | reverse complement strand
TGACTCATGCGGCGAATGGATCGATTACGAATGGGTCAGATTACGAATCACGGATAAAAAGCCCCGGCGAAGCCAGCCAAGTTCACGATGCAACAAACCAACAGACCATGAAAAATGCGATGAAAACCATACCCCATGCGTCCAAACGCCGGCTTCTGTGTTTTGCAGCACTCGTTCTCATATGGATGCCCGCAAGCACCCCCGAAAGTCATGGCGGCGTCGTTGTCACACGCAACCGCAAGGTTGACATCGGCAGAGTCAGTGTGACGAAAGACGACGTGACACTGAAGACCAAATACGGCCGGCTCAAATATCCTCGCAACCAGGTCCTGTGGTTTGATAAGAACGCACGGATCGATTCGATCTACAAGGCCGGGCTCGCCGCCCAGAAACGCGAAAAACCCGAGCTCGCGAAATTGCTGTTCGAAAGAAGTATGAAGTCTGAGCCGACGACGAAAGCAAAGGCAAAGGATAAGATCGACGAATTGAAAGAGGAAATGTTCAGGAGCAGCCGGGTCCGAGTTGTCGCGGCGGCGGCGGCGTCCGAAAAACCCGATGACGTTGACGAAGAATTAGATGGCGACCGAAAAACCGGCGGCGGAAAAAATGCGTTCACCCGCATGATTGGCGCAAACCTGGTCAAACTGAAGGAAAAATCGGTTCGATCATACGAAGATCGGGAACTTGCCGACAAGGACTATTATGCGATCTACTATTCAGCGCACTGGTGCGGCCCATGCCGCCGGTTTACGCCGAAACTGGTGAAATTCTATAATGAAACGAAGAAGAAGCATGCGGATGATTTCGAGCTGATCTTCGTCAGTCGTGACCGTACGAGCAAGGCCATGAAGAGTTACATGAAGGAAGCGAAAATGCCGTGGCCGGCCGTCGAGTACGACGAAAGTCGCAAGACCCAACTGAATAAATTCGCCGCCGGTTGGATCCCCTTTCTGGCCCTGGTCGACGACACCGGCAAACTCCGCTCGCGCGGCAAACACAACGTTCTCAAAGACCTGGAGAATTTGCTGGCCCAAGGCGATTAACGTCGGGTACATGCGGAACCGAACCTGGAATCGAGTTAGCCGGCTTCGCCGGGGCTTCTTGTTCCGTTATCGTTCACTTATTCGTTCACGTAATCGGCGACACGACGAGGTCTTTCGATTCCGTGAACGAATAAGTGAACGATTAAGATCGCCCAAGGCCAGCATCAAATAACAAATTCCTATACGATCGAGTTTCAATCCACGAAGGATGTCCCCTGTGCGAAACGGATGCCACAGGCTTGCCCTGTGGCATCCGTTTTAGACAGGTCGGAAGAATGTCATAGGAGCGACATCCAACACGTCGATTGCCGGAAGTGTCGTACTTGCGGCAATCAGCCTTTCCGTTAGCCTCCGCCATGGCCTATCCGACGACGGATTCACCCGTGCCGGAGCCCAGCATCTGGAAAGGGCCGAGCGCGAACGAACATGATGCGCGGTCCGCCAATCAGGCGGCCGGGTGGGAAAAACCGAACGCGGCCGTCGCAGCTATCGCCGACAGCGAGACGCGGTCCCGCGAGGCTGTACATTCCTGGAGGCCGAGAAAAATTACCGGGACGGACGGACGGCATACCAGTACGAAAAGTTAAAAGAGGCCGTCCACCATTTTATCGTCGCCCAGGCCCGCTATCGGATGGCATCCAGGATCCGATGCCAGTCGAAGATCGCAAAAGTTGGAAAAATAATCCACTACTTTTACGAAGGATGGGCCGATGTTTTGGTTGCGGAGGCCGAGGCATTCATCAAACAGAAGCAGTATACCGCCGCCGTCAAACGGTATGAGGAGGAGGCGGAGAAAGACCCACGGCGGAAGAAGACAATCGACTCGCGAATTGATCGCATCAACGAACGGAAACGCGTGACGGAATAAATTTTTGGTGAAACCAAATATCTTTTCACGGAAACGGCTGGACGACCGTCATGTCGGCAAAAACCTTCTGTAAATCGGCAGTCGAATCCTCCAGAAACAGTAGAATGACGTTCGGACCCGCATCCATCGTCATATAGACGGGCAGACCGTCACTACGCAGACGCCAAACACGATGCAATGCCTCGACCGTCGACGCCTGCCAGTAAAGTACCGGCGGGCGGGACAGCAGCATCGTCGCATGCATGGCCAGGGCATTGGTCTCCGCCGCTCTGCCAAGCCGCTCAAAATCCTTCTCTTCAATCGCCGCCTTGATCTCTGCAAGATCGTTCGCAACCCTCTCGGGCCAATGCCGGTAAAGCGCCGAGGTCTCTACGGTCTGCCGCATTGCGGCGCCTGAACTCAAACCTTTTTCCGCGGTGTCGATCATCAGGACGCCGATGCGCAGATAAGGCCAATCGCCGGACAAGGAGACGGCGAAGCTGTCCATGCCATCGGCGTCGCAGCCGGACTGCCATTCCACAAATCCGTTGAACACGGATCGACAGGCGCTGCCGCTGCCCAATCGGGAAAGAATCGACAGCTCGTGCGGCTGTAGATCCCACCGGTAGAATCTATCGAGGGCACGCACGAGCGCGGCAAACCCGGATGCCGACGACGCCAGACCGGCTGCCGTCGGTACTGTGTTCTGTGTTGTCACCATGTAACAGTCCAGGGGCCGAGGCCGGAAAAGATTCAAAAATCGGATCACGCGGTCCCGAAATGGTGAGTCCTCGTCGACTTCTGCGCCGTTAAGAACGACCGTGTCGGAGTCGCACGCCGAAGCAATCTCCGTATGCGTCCCCAGTGATCCGAGCGACACGGAGAGGCTTCCCGTCACCGGCAAATTCAATTCGGTATCCCGCTTACCCCAATACTTACAGAGCGCGATATTGGCCGGCGCGAAAACGGGCGGGGTGTGCCGGGGCAGCATGGTTCGGTCCCGGAGCACCTTCAATACGATCTCGCGTTTCGTGTATTGCGTCATTGCAATTTCACCTCACCACACCCAGCTCGACGATGACGCCCTGCGAATCCATCTGGATCGGGAGTCGTTCATACCCGAACCCCGGATTCTTCACCGTACCGAGTCCAACGACGCAGTCGCCTGAGCCGGCGCCGGAGATCTTTGCGCCGAGAATGCCCGGATCGTCACGAAGCGCCCCGACGATGGCGTCCAACGTGTCGTTGCTCACTCCCAGCCCCTGCATTACATCCTGCCCGATTGTCATCGTTAGGCCGACTTCCGCCCAGACGCCGTTGCGAATGGCTTCGACGGCATCCTGACTTGCGCGGTCCATTACATCAAACAGAAACTCAAATCTGTCCGGCGCCCTGCGATGCCGGTCCTCAACCGCGGTGATGACCTCCGTCGTTTTCGCTTTGGTGCCGGAGCAGACGACCGTGATCGGGTAGAGCCCATCCAGCTCGATGATCTCCAACGGCGACATACGAAATCCGACGATGCCGCCGTACACACTGGCGGCAACGTCAGCGCCCGACGCCTTGCCCTGAATCTCACGGATGACGGACCAGCTGTCCTCGAAAACGACACGCTTATCGTTGCTCTCCCGCAGCCAGGCATGGACAACCGCCGTTGTGGCGGCAGTCACGGCAGCCGATGATCCGAGACCGACAGTGTCCGGAAATTGCGATTCGATGGTAAGCTCGAAACCGGAGGGCAGTCGGGCCCCGTACCTGACAAGGACGCCGAGCACGAACTCGAACGGCTCCTGCACAGTAAGCGTATCGAGATCGCAGCGATGCCGCCCCAACATCGACTGGATCGTAACCTCTCTGTCTCGGCGCGGCTTCAACTCGACTGAAATTCGCTGATCGACAGCGCACACCAGTGCCAGACGCCCACGCAGCACCGCGTGCTCACCCATGAGCATCAGCTTCCCCGGCGCCGATGCCCGCAACCTCCTGCCCGTGGATTCGATCGTATTCATCCGGGTTGTTCTCTCTTCTGGGTCCTCTTAAATCCCTTATTCTTAATCCCTATTCTTAATCCAGCGATGAACCGGTCCATTTACAGACTATAATTATGTCGTTTCACGCTGAGATATTGACGGGATTAGGAGTGGCGATTAAGAGGAGAGATTAAGAGTGTTCATCCTTCCATGCTGAGTTTGACACTACCATCACTCCACCAACCGCACGCCCTCCGGCTCGGCGCTCACATCCAGTATCGAATAGCCGTAAGCCCGGCACAGATCAACCGGTGCACTGTCCGCGGCAACCAGAATGATTCCACCGGCATCGCCGCGCATGGAACCGCCGCCGCTGACCTTGGCGGCGGCCCCCTGCCCTTCGACGTCGGCAATAAACCGGCTGACCCGGGCAGGCACTACGCCGATTCGTTCGAGCAGTTGATGATTTCTGCGGACTCCGCAACGAAACGCCGCCACGTCGCCGCCGTCCAGGGCCTCCTCGACGACGTCGGTAGCCGACTCGAAGTCATCCCAGATCGAGCTGTTCCCAAAACGATGGGCAACCTGCTCGACGCACTCTCCGGTCGAACTCAGCGGTGTGCCGGTATTTACGAGATAGAAAGGAAACGACGGCAATCTCAAACGGCGAC
Source organism: Lentisphaeria bacterium (assembly GCA_963582235.1). Classification (GTDB taxonomy): domain Bacteria; phylum Verrucomicrobiota; class Lentisphaeria; order JABSQK01; family CAJWLW01; genus CAUZRT01. The sequence goes on along the minus strand of CAUZRT010000104.1, from coordinate 5,513 downwards.
ATTGTACCGGCAGCGTGCCATCATCCATAGACTTTCGAAACCGCACACAACCCCCATGAAGGCAGGCATACGGGTCCGCCCCGCTTGAATTCCCGTGCTGAAGCCGTTCGCATTCCATGGCATGACGAAACAGCTCATCGTCGGTCAATGCCGCACCGACGAAGGCAGCTGCCGCTTTCGCAACACTAAGCGCGGCGGCAGCCGATCCGCCCAATCCGCAGCCCGCGGGAATGCTCATGGAAAAGTCCACGCACACGCCCGACGCGATGTCAGTGATACAGTCACCGACGACGGCCAGGAACGCAAATGATATCAGATCGAGGGGATCGGACAGCACATCGAGAATAGAACTCCTGCCTCGCAGGAAATCCTCATGCCGTTCACGGGCTGCGGCAAAACTCGCCTGAAGCTCAGCCGGTGTGAACCGTTCGCTTCTCGTGAAGTCCGGCAGATGGAAAGCAAGACCTTTCTTCCGGTCCGCGGTGATGGCGGTCTCCGCATAGAGATCGACGGCCATGATCAGACCGGGACGGCCGTACACCACAGCATGTTCACCGCTGAGAATTACTTTGCCGGGTGCGCGGGCGCGTGACGCCGGTTGAAGATTCGTGGTCATACCGCATGAAAAGAAATAGCACGAACAACGGCAGTGATGCAATGGGGCAGATCCGGCCGAAAAAAATCCGCGCGATGCTTGCCGCCATTGATCACGCCATGGTCGTGCGGCTCATTAGCGACTGCCATGAAATCTCCTGCCGCCGCGGCGGCAGGAGATTTCAACCGGGTTTCGCGCTCAGGTCGTTACCGCAGCAGGCCATTCCCTCAGTTCTACTCGAACACGGCATCAAAGGCGATGTCCGAAGGCGGAAAATCTACCTTCTTCACAAACTCGCACGACTCCCGGGCCCCGTGTTCGCGGTCCATGCCGTTGTCTTCCCATTCAACAGAGAGCGGGCCCTGGTACTCGATGTGATTCAGGTTGCGGATGATCTCCTCGAAGTTGACGCCACCATGCCCGAGCGATCGAAAGTCCCAGCCGCGATCGGCATGCCCGAAATTCAAATGCGAGGCGAGAATGCCAGGTGCGCCCGTCCAGCTGCAAGGCCGCATCCTTCATGTGGACATGATAAATTCGATCGGAGAATTCGCGGAGGAAGCGCACCGGATCAACTATCTGCCAATGCAGATGGCTGGGATCGAAGTTGAACCCGAAAGTCTGCCGATAATCAAGTACGGAAAGCGCGCGTTCTGCCGTGACGATATCAAAATCAATCTCTGTAGGATGAACTTCTAACGCGAACTTGACGTCACACTCGTCGAAGACATCAAAGATCGGCGTCCACAGTTCGAGAAAGCGCCTATAGCCGTCGTCGATCATGTCATCGGGAACCGACGGAAAGCTGTATAACAGATGCCAGATTGACGAGCCGGTGAAACCGTTGACAACTCGTACGCCAAGGTTCTTCGCCGCCCGGGCCGTCAGCTTCATCTCCTCGATCGCCCATGCGCGTTTCTTCTCCGCGTCGCCGGCGCCAATGGTCCGGGGCGAACACATCGGACCGACTGTCGTTGTTGAGGTCGCAGACCAGCTGACCCACAAGGTGATTGCTGATCGACCAACACTCGGAGGCCGTGTTCGGCAAGAATGTCGAGCTGCTGTTTGCAGTAGCTTTCGTCTTCGGCCGCCTTCGGGACCTCCAGATGATCCCCCCAGCAGGCCAGTTCGATACCGTCATAACCCCAGTCGGCGGCCTTTTCCGCAAGGACTTTCAGCGGCAAGTCCGCCCACTGGCCCGTAAACAAAGTTACCGATCATCTCAGCATGATTCAAACTCTTTTTTTTCTACTCATCGGAGGGCCCCGTGTTGCGTGTTGCGTGTTGCGTGTTGCGTGTTGCGTGTTGCGTGTTGCGTGTTGCGTGTTGCGTGTTGCGTGTTGCGTGTTGCGTGTTGCGTGTTGCGTGTTGCGTGTTGCGTGTGACGTAAAACGTGAAACGGGAAACAGAAAAGGCAAGACGAAGTCGACCGGGAGACGTCAAACTGCGTTTGTTGAACGGCTGCCTTACGCCTTTTGGCGGTAGCGTTACGGCCCGCGCGGACGCCGGCCCTGCTAATCAAACGCAAAACACCGCTGGAACGGCAACGTAAGACCCCACGAGGTTCATCACCGCGTGGGGTCTTACGTGACCGGATCTTTTTCGATGGACAATGACAACCCAACGGTGCAATCGGCAGGTGAGTCGGGACACCGAATTCAACCTTCCAGCGCCAGGAGAAACGGATTCTCCAGGGCCTCGGCAGTCCAGCGGAGGAATCGGGCGCCATCGGCACCATCGATAAGGCGGTGATCGCAGGACAGCGCCAGGGGCAGGAGCAGCCGGGGCTCAAAGGAACCGTCGCGATAAACAGGCTCCATGCTACCCCTGGAAACACCGAGAATCGCCGCCTCCGGCCAGTTGACGATCGGTGTAAAAGCCGTGCCACCGATTCCGCCAAGATTGGTGACGGTAAAGGTGCCGCCCTGCATCTCGTCGAGGGCGATTTTGCGATTTCGAGTGTTCTCCGCAATCTGCGATAACTCCACGGACAGCTCGATGATGTTCTTCCGATCGACATCGCGGATGACCGGCACCAGAAGGCCGCGGTCCGTATCGACAGCCACACCGATGTGATAGTAGTCCTTGGTGATGATAGTACCGTTCGCCATGTCAATGCTCGCGTTGAACTGAGGAAATTTCTTGAGCGCGGCGGCCACCACCTTCAGAATGATCGCCGTGACCGTCAGTTTACCGCCGGCAGCTTCAGCTTTCGGCGCGAACCGTTTGCGCTGCGCTTCCAGTCCCGTGATGTCCGTCTTATCAAACTGGGTGACATGCGGGACCGCAGCCCAAGCGCCGCTCACGTGCACGGCAGTCGACCGCCTGACATTGGAAACCGGCTCGGTCCGTATCGGTCCCCATTTGGAAAAGTCCGGTAGCGTCGCCGACGACGCTGCCCCCGGTGCCGCGACCGTTGCCCGACCCGCATTCAGCGCCTTGGCATGGGCCTTGACATCGTCGGCGGAAATTCGCCCGGCCGGCCCGGTGCCGGCGACGCCGGCGATATCAATCCCAATTTCACGTGCAAAGCGGCGTACGGCCGGCGCCGCCGGCACCGGCCTGCCGATCGCGACACTCCGCCCCGCACCTTCGCTCGCTTGCAACCGCGGCACGGCGGCTCCTGCCGTCTCCGGCGGCGCGGCGGCGGCGGCCGTTGTTGGCGACGGGCTCCCATTGCCGGAGACCGCGGTAGTCTGGGAATCGTCCGCTACCGCTTCCGATTCAATGGCTACCGCCACCTCACCGTTGCCTTCGTCGACCGTGAGTATGATCGCACCCACCGCTGCCGATTGGCCGGCTTCGACGTAAATCTGTTTGACAACGCCGCCGATCGGCGACGGGACCTCCATTGACACCTTACCGGTCTCCAGCTCGAGGAGCGGATCGTCGACTTCGATCCGCTGGTTCACCGACACGAGGACACGAACAACGTCGGCCGCCTCGATATTCTCACCGAGATTGGGAAGAGGGATTTCTGTGCTCATGGTAAATTCTTTCGAATCATCCGTCACGCCGTGCGCGGGTTCACCTTCTCCGGATCGATGTCAAGATCCTTGATGGCCCTGTCAACGGCGGCATCGGTAATGGTGCCCTCCCGTGCCAGGCCGTTCAATGCGGCAACAACGATATACCGTTCGTCCACCTCGAAATGATTGCGCAGGGCCTCTCGCGAATCGCTGCGGCCGAAACCATCCGTGCCCAGTGTGGTGAACGGCCCCGGTATCCAACGGGCGATGCCCTCGGGGAGTATCTGCATGTAGTCCGACGCGGCGACGAAGACGCCGGACTCATTCTTCAGGACCTGGCTGATGTACGGGACCTGCGGCTTGCGCGTCGGATGCAGATAGTTCCAGCGTTCCGCATCCATGGCATTGCGCCGCAGCTCGCTGTAACTGGTGGCGCTCCAGACATCGGCCGCGACGTCGTATTTATCCGCCAGTATCTCCTGGGCGCGCAGCGCGCAATTGATTATTGCCCCGCTGCCGAAAAGATGCGCCTTGGCTTTGGCCCGCTTTTTCGTGCCGGCCCGATATTTGTAAAGCCCCTTGATGATCCCTTCGTGAACGCCTTCGGGCATCGGCGGCATAATATAGGGCTCGTTTTCAACCGTCAGATAGTAGAAAATATTTTCCTGCTCGCTGTACATTCGCCGGATGCCGTCCCGGATGATGACCGCCAGCTCATAGGCGAAGGAAGCGTCGTAGGCGACCAGGTTGGGCACCGTGCTGGCGGTCACGTGCGAATGCCCGTCCTGATGTTGAAGCCCCTCACCGTTCAGTGTCGTGCGCCCGGCCGTGCCGCCGATAAGGAAGCCGCGGCAGCGAATGTCCCCCGCCAGCCAGATGAGGTCGCCGATGCGCTGCGGGCCGAACATCGAGTAATAAATAAAGAACGGGATCGTGTTGATGCCGTGCGTGGCATACGCCGTACCCGCCGCAATCAATGACGCCATTGACCCGGCCTCGGTAATGCCCTCTTCGAGGATCTGCCCGTCCACTGCCTCCTTGTAGTAAAGAAGCTGATCACTGTCGACCGGTTCGTATAATTGACCGACACTGGAATAGATGCCGAACTGACGAAACAAGGTGTCCATCCCGAACGTCCGCGCCTCATCCGGCACAATAGGGACGATATGCTTGCCGATTTTCTCGTCCTTCAGCAGCTTTTCCAGGATTCGCACAAAAGCGAACGTCGTCGACACCGAACGATCCCCGGAGCCGGCGATCAGGTCGGCACATATCTCCGCGGACGGTGGGTCGAGGGGCTCACACTTGATCTCCCGCTTCGGCATGTAGCCGCCCAGTCCCTGCCGGCGCTCATGCAGATACAGCATCTCGGGACTGTCATCCGGCGGCCGGTAAAACGGCGCTTGGGCAACGTCAGCATCACTGATGGGAATGCCGAATCGAGTCCGGAACTGTCTCAATTCATCTTCGTTCAGCTTCTTCTGCTGGTGCGTGATATTCTTGCCTTCGCCGGCCTCACCCAATCCGTATCCTTTGATTGTCTTCGCCAGAATGACCGTCGGCGACCCTGTATGTTCGACGGCCGCCTGGTAGGCGGCGTTGACCTTGTCGGGATCATGACCGCCGCGGCGCATACGCCGGATATCCTCATCCGACAGATGTGTAGCCATCTCCCGAAGCCGGGGATACTTGCCGAAGAAGTTCTTGCGCGTGTAGGCACCGGGTTCGACACTGTATTTCTGATACTGGCCGTCGACGGCTTCCCCCATGCGCTGGACGAGCAGACCGTCGCTGTCAGCGGCGAGCAACGGATCCCAATCGCCGCCCCAGATCACCTTGATCACATTCCACCCGGCACCGCTGAAAGCAGCCTCGAGTTCCTGAATGATCTTGCCGTTGCCGCGAACCGGTCCGTCCAAACGCTGAAGGTTGCAATTGATGACGAATAT
>CAUZRT010000103.1:0-10176 GCA_963582235.1 Lentisphaeria bacterium | reverse complement strand
GGATCCGTCTCCTCCTCACGGCACGTGCTCCCCGCGACCGGCGATGAACAGGCGGTACCACTCCTCGCGTGTCAAGTCAATTTCGGTTGCCCGGCAGAGGGCTTGAATGCGCCTCGGCCGTCTTGAACCGATGACCGGCTGGATCTTTGCCGGATGGCGCAGTATCCACGCCAGTGCGATGATCTCCGGCAACGAGCCTTTTTCGGCTGCGATATCCGCGAGTTGTGCACGGACGGCTTTGACGCAATCTGGGTCATCCTTTTTGCTCGACTTTGAGCCGCCGAGCATGCCGCCGGCCAAGGGCCCCCAGGCTTGCAGCAGGATTCCGTGCCGCCGGCAGTATTCGATGGTGCCGGCGGCGCTGACTGGCCGCGGGCTGCGGCCGGTCAGCCCGCCGTCAATCAGGTCCGTGTGCAGAAGGCTGAATTGCACCTGGCTTACACGGATCGGCGGGTTCAGAGACAGCGCCAGAAGTTCCATTTGGGCCGGCGTGTGATTGCTGACGCCGAAGGCACGTACCTTCCCCGACGTATGCAACTCCTCGAAAGCCCGGGCGACTTCTTGGGGCTCGACCAGCGGGTCGGGCCGATGAAGAAAGAGTACGTCCACGTACGATGTTCCGAGTCGGTCGAGGCTCCCTTCCACCGAGCGCATGATATGGCCAAAACTGAAGTCGTAGCGGCCGGGCGACTCCTGGCGCGGCTCGCCGGGGAAGCGGATTCCGCACTTGGTCTGGATTACCACCTTTTCCCGCAACGACGGCTGTTCGTTGAAAATGGTTTTGAAAGTCTCCTCCGATTTTCCCCTGGCGTAAATATCAGCATGATCGAAGACATTGATACCCGCCTCCAGCGCCGCCTCAACCGCGGCCCGGGCGGCACGTTGCGCGTTTACCTCGAGCGGGTCAGCGGTCCACTTACCGCCTAATTTCATGCAGCCGCAGGCGATCGGAAACAGGTCTTGTGGAATCTCAGGGATGTTGATCATCAAGAATCGTTGTTTTTGTCGTGGAACGCTGAAATGATGGAATGCCGGGGAATTGGAGTTATGAAACTTGCACGGAGAACTGCCGCATCCTATCGCACGGTACGACTGCTGGTCCGCCCGCCACACACAACTGTGTGTAGCGAATATTGCTAGAAACTTGGGATTTCGAGGACGCGGTTTTGGTTGCACTCAATGTGGGAAGCCGCGCCCCGCGGGTGAATCTTCCGGCGTCTTTGAGAATCGCCCGTGGCACGCGGCCTCCCACATTGAGCCTGTCCGCCTGTCAATGTTTCTGTCACGCATTAAGCCGCCCGCGTAACGCGCGGTTCAGGTGCTCCTGAAAAACTTGGATTGTCCGTTTCGGCATCGGTAGCACGGATCGGTCGATTGTAGCACAGGCTTCCAACCAGTGCTACTTTGGCCGTTCCCGGACACATTGCCGTTGTCCCCGCGTCTCGATGCACGTTGCCCGGCGGAGTTGCATTTGCGTTCTTTCCTGAATCAATCTATTTGGACAGTTCTCAATAGCAAGGTAGATTTTTCGTTCGAATGTAATGGAATTACGGCTTGCGCAATTGTGGCTTGGTTCAGGAACGAATAGGCAGGACCTTGAGCTTACGCATCGGTATTGATACAGGTGGTACGTTTACCGACGTCGTCGTCTTTGACGCCGGCAGCGGGCAGTTGTCGTTTCATAAGGTCAACAGCACGCCCCGCTCGCCGGCGACTGCGATTGTTCAGGGGACGGCGCAAGGCGTCGACGCCGCCGGCGCGGCCGCGGCCGACATCGAGCTGCTGGTTCACGGTACGACGGTGGCGACCAATTCGGTCCTGCAGCGTGCCGGTGCCCGCGTTGCCATAATCACGACGTCCGGCTTCCGGGATGTCCTCCATATTCAGCGACAGGATAGGCCGCGATTGTACGACATGCGCTGCCGGCGCCCGGCTGCTTTGATTCCCCGCCATCTTCGTTTTGAACTGAGCGAGCGGACGCTGTTCGACGGCACTGTCGAGACACCCATCGCCGCCGCCGAGTTGGATAGGATTATCGAACAGCTCGAGGTCGAGCAGGTCGAGGCCGTGCTCGTCGGATTTCTTCACAGCTATGTCAACCCCGGCCATGAAATCGAGGTGGGGCGGGTATTGACCGGGCGATTGCCGGAAGTGACTGTCTGTCTGTCTCACGAACTGGTGGGCGAACACGGCGAGTACGAGCGCTTCAGCACCGGCGCCATGAATGCCTATGTCCAGCCGGTCGTAAGGCGATACCTCACGCGTCTGGATGACGAACTGGCCTCTGCCGGAATCACTGCCCCGTTATTCGTCATGAAATCGAATGGCGGCGTCATGTCGGCCGATCGTGCCGGACGTCAGTGCGTCGAGACCATCCTTTCAGGGCCGGCCGGCGGCGTCGTGGCTGGTGCCGCCATCGCCGCACACAATGACAATTGCAATCTTATCACTGCGGACATGGGTGGAACGAGTTTCGATGTCGCCGTCATCCGGGATGCCGCGGCTTCATTCGCACGGGACACGGAGATCGGCGGCCTAGTTATCGCGGTGCCGATGCTGGACATTCATACCGTCGGTGCCGGCGGCGGCAGCATCGCCTGGATTGATGCCGGCGGATTGCTGCGCGTCGGCCCGCGCTCAGCCGGCGCCGATCCCGGATCGGCATGTTATGGCCGCGGCGGTCAGGAACCAACGGTCACCGACGCCAATCTCGTGTTGGGCAGACTAGCACCCGATTCCTTACTAGACGGCTCGATGATTCTTGACATGGAACGAGCTGAGCGCGCCATTTACAACACGGTCGCGGGGCCTTTGGGTATGGCCGTCGAGGCAGCCGCAGAAGGGATCGTTCGCGTCGTCAACACGATTATGACGGCTGCGATCCGGCGCCTGACCGTCGAACGCGGCCTGGATCCACGCGATTTCAGCTTGTGTGCCTTCGGCGGGGCCGGACCGCTGCACGGGGCCGAGTTGGCGGCGGAACTCGGTGTCCGGGAAACAGTGATTCCCATTGCTCCCGGCGTCCACTCCGCCCTGGGATTGCTCATGTCGAATTTGCGGGAAGACCGCATCCGCACTTGCGTGCAGCCGTTTGACGACGTCGACATGAACGAACTCGAGGATGTCTTCAGTGACATGGCAGAGGATGCTGCCAATTGCTTGCGCGACGCATCGACAGAGGGCGACCGGTTCCGGGTTACGCGCGCGCTGGGCATGCGCTACTTGGGCCAACGCTATGAACTGCCCGTCCCGATAGCGGACGGCAGCCTGGTCCGTGATGTCATTGCCAATGACTTTCATACGGAACACCTGAAGATGTATGGTTTCGAACGTCGCGATCAAGCGCCGGAGCTGGCCAGTGTCTGGGTGTCGGTCGAGGTCGGCCTCCGGTCCGCGCAGCTCCCCGAAGTCGCGGTGTCGCATGAACCCCCGGCGCCGGTCGCCACCCGTCGCGTTGTTTTTGCCGGCAGCGGGCACGAGACGCCCGTCTGCCGGCGGGGCGAATTCGGTGCCGGGGCCACTTTGACGGGCCCTGCAATCATCGAGCAACTCGATTCGACCACTGTGCTCTGGCCCGGGCAGACGCTTGCGGTCGATCGCTTCGGTCACCTGATTCTGGGTCGACTCGAAAAGGAGTGAACCTGTATGAGTATTCCGGTGCCGGCCCAGGAATTATCGAAATCGCCGATTTTTGATGCGATCAAACTGGAGATCGTGCGCAACCGGTGGAAGGGAATCGCGGAGGAGATGTGCGCCGCTCTGATCCGAGCGAGCTATTCGACGAATATAAAGGATCGACGTGACTGTTCGGCGGCGATCGCATTGCCGAACGGCGAAGTTCTGGCCCAGTCCGAAGTCGGCACGCCGCTGCATCTTGGCATCATGCCCGGTGTCATTCGGTCTGTCCTTGAGGAGTATCCGGTGGCTTCTATGCGCGCGGGTGATTTCTATATCACGAATCTTCCCTATCCCGAGGGTCCGGGACATCTCCCGGATCTCTCCATGATTTCCGCGATCTTTCATAACAACGAGCCGCTTGCACTTGCGGCCTCGACCGCGCATCACGTCGACATGGGCGGCTATGCGCCCGGCAGCATGCCCTTCGGGGTGACGGAGATTTACCAGGAGGGCCTGCAAATTCCGCCGACGCCGATTATTCGCGACGGCGAGATTGATGAAGTAGTGCTCCGATTAATAAATCAGAACGTGCGCACGGAGCACGAAGTCCGGGGTGATCTGATGGCACAGCTTGCTTGCGCTAGGATTGCCGAGAAACGAATCGAGGAGCTTTTGCTGCGCGAGGATGCCGAGGAGATGCAGCAGTATATGGACGCCATTCTTGATCACGCTGAGCGCTGCATGCGCGCCGGGATTGGGACGCTGCCGGATGGCGTCTATCGGTATGAGGATTGGCTCGACGACGACGGGGTCGTGGACCAACCCGTCAGGATCGCCGTGACGGTCACCATCGAGAATGAGGAGCTTCGTGCCGATTTCTCCGGTACCAGCGAACAAGTGCTGGGACCGATGAACGCTCGCATCACCGCGGCGGCTGCCTGCGTGTACTATGTGTGCAAAGCGGTAATCGATCCGGACCTGCCCACCTGTTCCGGATCTTACCGCCCTATCAGCGTCTACGCACCGGAGGGGACGTTGTTGCAGGCCCGCTATCCGGCCGCCATCGGTAATGCCAACATTCTGACGGATCAGCGGGTTGTCGATGTCCTGCTCGGCGCTCTGTACGAGGCGGTACCGGACAGAGTTTGCGCAGCCTGCAGCGGCGAGATGAACCTCCTCAACATCGGTGGCATCGACAACCGTCCGGGGTCCGGCCACGGCGCCTACTACAATTATGTCGAGACGTACGCCGGGGGGCAGGGCGCCATGCATGACGGCGACGGCCAGGACGGCATTCATACGCATCTCACCAACACCCGGAACGCCCCGGTCGAAGTAATTGAGCGAACCTATCCGTTACGGGTTGTCCGTTACGGGCTCATAGCCGATACCGAGGGGTCGGGACGGTTTCGCGGCGGCTGCGGCATGGAGCGCGTCTTTCGCTGTCTTGCGGACCGAACGACAATAACCGTTGGCGCCGACCGTCGAAAATTCACGCCCTGGGGTCTGGAAGGCGGCGCCAACGCCAAAGGCTCCAACGCTACCGTTAAATCGCCTGACGGCGAGATTGTCCAACTGCCGACTAAAGTTGTGACGCAGCTGCGGAAAGGCGATGAGCTGACAATACAAACCCCGGGCGGCGGCGGCTGGGGGGATCCGCGACAGCGGCGGCCGGAGGCTATCGCCCGGGACGTGCGGGACGGATTGATCAGCGCCAAGCGCGCCCGCGAGATCTATGGATATGAGGCGAGTTGATTGGGGATTTCGGATTTCGGATTGGGGTGTTCTCGATGCGGAGCTGAATTCACGTTAATCCACGGTTCGGGATTCGGAATTGGGGATTCGGGAATTGGAGGGCGAGTTCACCGGGAATACAATGGATTTTTCGCAGATCCCGCTTCCCGCATACGCGGAATCTGCGATATTCGGGAAGGTTTCAGGGATCGATCCTTTCATTTCTGATTAGTGGCTCTTCAAGAATTGCATTGTATGTAAATCGGCGGTCAAGTCCTGCCGTGCGGCAGGATCGATCCTGGGGAGCCTCATTTGTCGGGACTGGAGATGTGGTGATCCCTCACCTCGCTCTCCTAAACAGCCAACAAAGGCGAGATGTCCAGCGGCCCTTCCCATTCAGCCGGCGATCTCCTCGAGCGTAATAATCTCCTGCAGAGCCACTTGTAAAGTTGACCTGGAAAAACCGCGGGACACGACGATGCAACCATGGGGAGTCGTGTTAGATTACTCGAAAGAGGCATCGCCACATGCACAACTTCACCTACGACATCGAGCGGTCATACGCGGAAAACTACGAACTCGGCCCAGCCTTCACAACCCCGGCCCCCGACGTACCGCGCGTGCCGATGAAGACGTTTCTCGGGCTACCGGTGCGCAGCCGAATCGGGATCGCGGCCGGGTTGCTGCTGAACAGCAATTGGGTCCTCGGATACGCTGAACGAGGATTCGATATTCTCACATACAAGACCGTGCGCTCGCGGCCGCGGAAGTGCTATGACCTGCCCAATTGGGTCTTTGTCGAAGACCTGGGCGCAAAAGACGGGCCGGTCTACGTCAGCGAGCAGCCCGACGACGATGCATCGGCACTCAACTCGGCCGTCTGCTTCGGCATGCCGTCGATGAGTGCAGCCGTGTGGCGGGCCGACGTTGAGATCGCCAAGGCAAGTCTGAGTCCCGGTCAACTCCTCAGCGTCTCGGTCGTGGCAACGCCTGCGGACACCACAACCGCAATGGATATGGCAGCGGACTTCATGCAATGCGCCGTGTGGGCGGTGGAGGCAGGCGCGGACATCGTCGAGGCCAATTTTTCCTGTCCGAATGTCGGCACGGCGGAGGGAAGTATTTATCTGGATCCGGAGTTGCCCAGTCTGATTTGCAGGAAGATTCGCAGTGCTATACTCGGAGTGCCTGTTCTGATCAAGGCCGGCGCCTTTGAGGAAGAGGCGAGCCTGTTGCGTTTCCTGAAATCGCTCGACGGTGTCGCTGATGGGGTCGTGCTCGTTAACGGCATCACCCGGCCGATCGTAAACCGTGACGGCAGCCCGGCGTTTGGCCCGGACCGCGTCAATGCGGGCGTGTTCGGCCGTGCGATTCACGATACATCCGTTGCCAGCACACGCACGGCGGTTGAAATCGTGCAACGACTGGGACTCGATCTTGCCATCGTCTCGGTCGGCGGCATTTCATCGCCGAACGACATGGGTGATTTTTTCACAGCCGGGGCGGCAGCTGTTATGCTGGGTTCGGCGCCCATGTATCTGCCCGACGTTGCCGCGGCCGCGAAGGTGTGCCATCCGGAGTGGTGAATTGTGCCGGCGCTACAAACCAAAATATTGGACTCCTCCGAGAAACGCCGCGAGCAACGTGAACTGGCCTGAGCCTATCGCTCGATTTGCACTGCCGCCTCTTTTATTAGCGCCAGATCTTGCCGACCATGCCGTTAATCAGCTGCAGAAGCTGTGGTCGACGAGCCAATATGCCAGATGATTCCAAGCTGATTTATGTCATGGCCCGCGTGACGAGGCCGGCCTTCACCATTACTATCTTTGCTGCAGGTCGTACCACATGGTGACCGACTATGTGCCTTCCGGCTGCTTTGTCCACCCAATCTTTCGCCGTAATCTTTTCTTACCCTAATTTTCCCGTAAGCCTCGTCGCTGGACACTCTTCGCGCGAAGTATGGGCCTATGCGGGAACCGACACGAGAGTAGCGAGATTAAGGCGAAAGATTAAGGCGAAAGATTAGGTGGCTCCGCGTCCGAGTTGCGGTGCTTGACCCGAATAAACTGTCTATCGCGGCAACGACGGGTGCCCCGTACCTCATTATCCTTATAGACATTGGCTGAACAGGCAAGGTAACCAGGTTATGGCACACACCAACGATCCGCTGTACCGGCTGCCCGACACGAAGTATATTGCAGACCGGGAGGATGTGGCAATCGGTATTGCCGAGTCACTGGACGCCGAGCAATAGAAACAGGGGGCACTGATGGAACATACGATTCGGATAATTGGTAAGGACAGGACCGTTCGATTCGCGGCCGCTGAACTGAGACGGTATCTGCGTAAGGTCACCGGGAAAACGTTTGCCGTCGTCGATACCGATAACCCGACGTTTACCGTTGGGCTCGCCGATGTGCTTGGTATCGATGTCCCGCATGGCCTCAAAGAGGCTGACGACTGGGTGCGTGTCAAAGAAACGGCCAGTGGCTATCTCCTGACCGGCGTCAATCCGCGCAGCGTGTTGTTTGCGGTCTATCGCTACCTCGAAGCTTGCGGTTGTCGATGGCTGCGGCCGGGGCGCAACGGTGAAGTCATTCCGAAGTTGCGGAGTCTGCGGGTGCGCGGCGTCGATATCAACGAGCGGCCGGATCACCGGTATCGCACGATTTGTATCGAAGGCGCGAGTTCGGTCGAGCATGTCACGAATATGATCGACTGGCTGGCCAAGAAAGGGTTCAATGGTTATTTCATACAGTTCCAGCGTGCTACCGTCTTTTTCGAGCGCTGGTACTCGCCTCCCGATAACCGGGAGCGAGAGAAGGAGTCGTACGACCTCGAAGCTGTTATCCGAAGGGTTGTCAAAGAGATAACGAAACGCGGCCTGATTTTCGAGCGCATGGGCCACGGCTGGACCTGCATCCCGATCGGTTTGCACGACGAAGGCTGCACGCAGATAGAGCATCCGGAGTTGGCTCCCGAACAGCGGCGGATGCTCGCCAAGGTCAACGGTAAGCGTAAACTGCATAACGGGGTCCCGTCCGATACGAACCTGTGCTATTCGAATCGGCAGGTGCGTAGGACGATGGCAAAGAGTGTTGTCGACTACGCCCGTGAGAATCCGGAGGTCGATGTCGTTCATCTGTGGTTGGCGGACCAGCGCAACAACAACTGCGAGTGCAGCAACTGCGGTAAAATGCGGGTGTCCGACTGGTACGTCGAATTACTGAATGACGTCGACGTGGCCCTGGCGAAAGCCGGTCTCGACACGCGCATCGTATTCCTCATTTACGTCGATTTGCTGTGGCCGCCGAAGCGGCGGCGGATACGGAATCCGGACCGCTTTATCCTGATGTTCGCACCAATCACGCGTTCGTTTGCCAGTTCCTTTGAGCAGGCCGCCGGTACGGACACGAAGATCAAGCCGTACCGCTGCAACAAACTGCAGTTCCCGAGGTCGGTAGCGGAGAACGTGGCGTACCTGCGTGAATGGAAGAAGGTGTTTGACGGCGACGGCTTCGATTTCGACTATCACTGTCTCTCGGCCTGCTATAGTGACCTCGCGCAGGTAACGATTTCGCGCACGCTGTTCAATGACATCCGCGGGCTCAACGACATCGGACTGCACGGGTTCAACAGTTGTCAGGCGCAGCGCCAGTGGTTTCCGCATAGCCTGATGATGAACGTCCTGGCCGAGACGTTGTGGAACAAAAATCGGTCGTTCAAGTCGATTGTTGACCATACATTCGCCGACGCATTCGGCCGGAGTGGTGCGAAGGTCGCGAAGTTTTTTGTGGACATGTCACGGCTCGGAAAGCCGTTTTTCGAGTCCATCTACTATCCAGTGTACGATGGTAGCCGGAAGGGGCCCGGGCTGAAGAACATCCCCAAGATGCAGGCCGCGGTAACCGCGATCAAGCCCGTGGCGAAAAGACAGGTGGGTGCGCAGACCGGAACCGTCCGTCAGTCGTGGAAGTATCTGGTGCATTACCTCGAGATCATGGAGCTGCTGTTGCCGGCACGGGCAGCCTATCTGCAGGCGGCGCCGGATACCGGGGAGCGATTCGACCGCGTGTACGACTACGTGTATCGCCACCAACGCGCCCTGCATACTGTGCTCGACGGAGGGATGTTTACGCGCATGCTGAGCTCGTGCGTAGTCGAAGTAGAGGGCTTTACCCGCCGGACAGTAAAGAACTCGTAAGCGGTCAACAGAATGGACCACGCGTCCTCTGCATCCGACGAGCGATGGCTGCAGCATCGACTCGACCCATTCATCATCGCGGTCGCAGCGGTGTTCGGGTTATCCTTGTTGTGGCCGGTCGACATCTCGTGGATCAATGACCAGCCACACCTGATTCGCAATGCGTTGGATGCAAATGCCCGGGGCGAGCTGGCGAAGAGTGGACTGTTGGGATCCGTTGGCGTGCGGTACGGACCGCTACAGACATGGTTTTACCAGATTTGTCTTCTTTGCACGTCCAACCTGGTCCTGATCAGCCAGTTCAAGAATGTGCTGTTGTTCGCGCTTGACTTCGCTGTTCTGCTCGCGATCGCACGGGAGCTGAACCTGAATCGCTGGCCGATCTTGATATTGTTCGTCTCGCCATCGGCATACTTCGTCAGGCGCGCGATCTGGGATGCGGGATTCATGGTAGCCGGCATCGCTGCTCTCGCCTTGGTGTTACTGTGGATGGGACGGCGCCCGACGGTAAAAATTGCCTACGTCGGGCTGGCTTTGACGGTGGTTCTCTTTGCTTTGCACGTGAAGTGCTTTGCAGTTATTGCCGCGTTTCTAATCTGTTTTGGTATTGCCTGCCGCTC
>CAUZRT010000102.1:0-10182 GCA_963582235.1 Lentisphaeria bacterium | reverse complement strand
ATGCGGAGAACGGAACGCAGGAGTATTCCGTGAATAATCGGGAGGACATTTTCACGATGGCACGGACAGCAGCGGATGATTACGATCGGCTGCAGAGAATGCTAAACAAGCATCTCATTCCGCGCGACAATCCATTTCCAGAGAATCGCCCCGCAACCGTTGATGACATACACTTCCTGCCGGCAAATCTTTCGCGGTTGGTGATCGATCCATACCGGGAGGCCTGCTCAACGGGGACCGTGATCAGTGCCGATTTCGAGTTGGTCTCGCCGTATCTGGCAGCGGGTTGTGACGATGCTCCAGACCAGGTCCGCGATGGCCTGGCCCGGGCTCTGGCGCATTTCGGCTGTCCGTACATCGGCGTGCGATCGCTGGGTGAGCAGGTGCCGTGGTTTCAGCTTTCGTCGATCAATGGAGCGTCCCCGGACCCACAAGCGGCCGGTGTCGTTTACAGCGTTGGCGATACGTTTACGCCGTTCGAGCCGGCTCGAGTTCACGACCAACAGTTGCTCGGGATCGCTGTTCATTCCGGGGAATTAGACGCGGCGGTTCCCTTTGCCTTGGAAGCCGGCTGTGATTTTATCGTGCTTGACGCGACGGCCGGGGTCAATCAACCGTGGGCGGAACTTCGGGGCGACCCGGATCTTACCGTCTTACGTAATGCGATCGCGGTGTTGCGTCGACTGCGGTGCGAGGGCGAGATCAGTCTCATCTATTATGGCGGTATGCGTTCGGGAACGGATGCCGCGAAGGTCCTGGCCATTGGCTGCCAGGCTGTCGTTTTCGGGGCCGCCCTCGGCTTCGCTGCGGGCGGGCGATTGGTCGCGGGCCGTTTCGAATTCGATGGCGATCGATCCGTCGAGGAACGGGAGGATGCAATACGAAATTTCCTGCAGGCGAGCATCGGCGAGGTGTCGATGATGGCACGCTGTGCGGGCAAGACGAAGATCCACAATCTGGAGCCTGAGGATTTGCGCGCGATCACCTTGGCTACCGCTGAAGCAACGGGCGTGCCGCTGATCGGGACGTAGGGGAACTTGATAAGTTAGCCGGCTTTGCGTCGAGATCATGCGATCCGTCGGCTAATAGATCGCCATGGTCAACATGTTTGGCTCTCGTGAAAAAATCGCGTTAATAGAAATTTCTATACGATCAAGTAATCGGTGACCAGTGTTCAGCCGGTGCTGGCGCTACCGGTTTCGGCACGCAGAAACAGTACTCGTAATCGATCCATTTGCTGCGTTAGTCACGTTCCTCGCCAAACCGTCACCTGGCGGATCACGTGATGATCCATCTATTCGTAATTGGTCTTTAACCCGCATTCGATTACGAATGGATCGATTACGAGCCAAATCGACAATTTCTTGTCAATCTGCGAGCACTAAACCCCTTAGCGGCGCTCACTGATCGTTGTCCGGGCGGGGATGAGCACCGTGACGAACGTGAAGGGCGCTTCGGTATACGCGGGTCTGACACGAACGCTTTTGTACAACAAATTGTCGCGGCCACCGGCTGTGACCTCATCGTCAGCGGAACCGATCACCCCGATCGGGATGCCCGGCGGGGCAAAGGTACAGAATGGTGATGTCTCGACCCGATCGCCGACGCGGTAGGTCTCGTCCCTGGGCAGATGTTTCAGCAGATATGTGGGCCGCGATCGCCATTTTGTCTCCGTCGCTCCCGAGAGAATGCCACCCAATTCCGTCCCGCTGATCCGCGCGCTGACCTCGCAATTCGGATCGATCAATGCCATGACGCGTGCCGTGTGTCGGGATGTTTCCAGGACCCTGCCGAGCAGCACACCACCCGCAAGTACGGGTTGACCAACGGCAATGCCGTGTTCGGTGCCGTGATCGATCCGCAGGATCCGGTCCCCCGTGGCTTTATCGCGGAACAATACCCGCGCGGCCCGATAATCAAAGGCCGGCATTCGTTCCATTTGCAGAAGGTCCCGCAGTTCTTCATTTTCCCTCTCCAGTTGTTGCAGTCGCGGGATTTCCAGCGCCGTGTGCGCTAACTGGATTTCCAATTCCCGTATTTCCCGGACAAGCTCCGGCTTCGTCTTGGTATAACGGTCCGCGCGGCCCTCGATGCGGTGCTCGACATTTTTCTCGGCCTTGAGAAACGGGCTGAAAAAATCGTTGACCGCGGATCGCGTGCCGGGATGGAAGCGCACGAAAAGAAGGATGGCAACGGTGAGGCTCAGCAGTCCGGGGACAGCGAGGGGTTTGAGTCGGGTGAGCATGCTGTGTCGGAGCGTGGTGAGAATCCCGCTTGTGTGGGAAGTGAGGCGTGAGGATGAGGCGTGAGGGTTGTTGTTTGCGGCAGCGGACGGATATGCGGCTTGTGCGGGAAGTGGGAAGTGCTAATTCCGGTGTGCGGGGATCGCACGGGAAACCGGTGATTCTCGGCCATTTGCTTCAGCGCCGGAGGAAGGTAACGTATTAGCCGACTTGCTCGAACTTTCCAGAATCCTGTTGTGCCGAGTGGCCACCTCTTCAAGACTCCGCACGCCAAATCTTGATGCCACAAAATATGCCGGTACAACGATAATATCAAGCGAACGCCCAAGCACTGGCTGCAGGCTGACGGCACGAAGATGAATCGGCAATCCTAAAACATGCCATATCGACTTCTTCGTTTTGCGATTTCAAAGAAGTATCCCGAACCGTGCATGTTCCGCACGCCCGATGCGCTGAAACGGCAATATGACGTGGTCATAATCGGGGCCGGTGGTCACGGGCTTGCGGCCGCCTATTATCTCGCTCGGGATCATGGGATTCGCGACATCGCCGTTCTCGAAAAGAGTTACATCGGCAGTGGCGGCACGGGGCGCAACACCGCCATCATCCGGTCGAACTATCTGACGCCCGAGGGCGTGCGATTCTATGATGAAAGCGTTCGGCTGTTTCAGGACCTGGCCGCCGACTTTGATCTGAATATCTTTTATTCCCGCCGCGGCCACTTCACCCTGGCGCACACGGACGGGACGCTGCGCACCATGCGCTGGCGCGCGGAGGTGAACAAACATCTCGGGGTTGATAGTGAACTCGTCAACGCGGCGTTCGTCAAATCGAAATGTCCGTTGATCGATTTGTCCTGCGGCCATGGCATGCCGATCCTTGGCGCCTTGTATCATCCGCCGGGCGCCATTGCCCGGCACGACGCTGTCGCCTGGGGCTACGGGCGGGGCGCCGACCAGCGGGGCGTCGAGATTCACCAGTTCACGGAAGTGACGGGCATTGATGTCAAGAGCGATCATGTGGTTGGCGTGCAAACGAACCGGGGTTACATCGAGACACGGCGGGTGTTGTCCGCCGTTGCCGGCTACACGCCGCGGATCATGAATATGGTCAATGTGCGGACGCCACTGGTGGTGCAGCCGCTCCAGGCTTGTGTCTCGGAGCCGCTGAAGCCGTGGCTGGACACCATCATCGTATCGGCAAGCCTGCACCTGTACGTCAGCCAATCGTCGCGCGGCGAGCTGGTCATGGGCGCTTCCCTGGATCCCTATGAAGTTCATTCAACGCGGTCGACGCTGGACTTCGTCGAGGGCTTGTGCGGCCATCTGCTCGACCTCTTTCCCTTCCTCTCGGACGTCAAGATCATGCGGCAGTGGGCCGGTCTTGCGGACATGACACCAGATTTTTCGCCGATCATGGGTTTGACACCCATCGGCGGGCTCTTTATCGATTCCGGCTGGGGAACCTGGGGATTCAAAGCGACACCCGTGTGCGGCAAGACTATGGCATACACGGTGGCCAACAATGAACCGCACGAACTGATCGGCCCGTTTCGACTCTCTCGTTTCAACGAGTTTGATCTCGTCGGGGAAAAAGGTGCGGCTTCCGTCGGGCATTAGAAATGTTTGACCAAAAATTTTTTCAAAAATGAAATTGATCTCTTGTCCGGTAAACGGACTGCGGCCGCTTCAGGAATTCAGCTACGGGGGTGAATTTCGTGAAATGCCGGAGCCTTCGTCGGCGTCCGATGCGGAATGGGCGGACTACGTTTTCAATCATGACGGCGCCCCCGGCATCAAGCGGGAATGGTGGTATCACATTGCCAGCGGCGTCTGGTTCATAGCGGAACGCGATACGTTGAAGGATGAGATCATGCGTACATATCTGTATTCACATGACAGTTGCCGAACAAGCCGAGACATCTGAGACAACTGCCGCCCACGGTGCCGGGGGAAACGGCCGGCTGCCGCCGCAACCGGGTGAGTGGATCGATCGTAGCCGGACGCTGAATTTCACGTTCGAGAATCAGTCCGTCAGCGGCTTTGCCGGAGATGCGATTTCGAGCGCACTGTGGGCAAACGGTATTCGCGTTCTCGGGCGCAGTTTCAAGTATCACCGTCCGCGCGGTATCTACACGCTGGCCGACCATGACTGTAATGCGCTGTTTCAAACTGAATCGGCGACCAATATCCGCGGGGACGTGACACCGCTGGCAGACGGAATGAACCTGAAGGCGGTCAACACGTTCGGCGGCCTGCGCGGCGACTGGGCACGGTTCATGGACTGGTTCAGCGCCTTTCTGCCGGTGGGCTTTTACTACAAGGCTTTCCATACCCCGCGCTTTCTCTTTCCGTTCTGGGAGCGTATCATGCGGCGTGCCGCCGGGCTCGGCTCCGTGGATCCCGGGCGAACGGCGGCAGCGACGCCGAAGGCCTATGAGTTCTGCGACGTTCTCGTTGTCGGCGCCGGGCCGGCAGGCATGGCAGCGGCCATCGCCGCCGGCGAGACAGGATTGCGCGTCGTTCTGGTCGACGAGAACCCTGGGATTGGCGGCAGTCTGACATATCAGAGACCGAACGCAGACGACACTCGCAGCCGCTTTAAGGAATTGTCCCATAAGCTCGACGCCATGCCGAATGTGCACGTTCGAACGTCGACCACGGTCGGTGGCTGCTACGTGGATCGTTGGCTGGCGCTGTTTGATGAAACTCGAATGACCAAGCTGCGGACCGGCGGTGTTGTTTTCGCCACCGGCTGCGCCGAGCAGCCCGCAGTCTTTCGCAACAACGATCTTCCGGGTATCATGCTCGCCTCGGCGGCCCAGCGGCTGATCGGGCACTACGCAGTCAAGCCTTTCGAATCGGTCGTCATGGTTGCAGGTAATTCGGACGCCTATCGGGCCGCATTGGACCTGCACCGGGCCGGTGTTCGCATTGCCGCAGTTGCCGACCTGCGCAGCGAGGGGGAAGCCGCGGAGGCGGCGGCGATGATTCGCGACGTGGGTGCGGAGGTTCATTTCCGGCACGCCGTCTACGACGCCTTTCCCGCAAATGGTATGGCGGGCATCCGCGGGGCTGTGCTGTGCCAACTCGACAAGGCCGGGCGGCCGCGGCCGGAGTCGGTCTTTCCAATCGATTGCGACGGCATTGCCATGAGCGTCGGTTGGGCGCCGGCGGCCCAGCTCCTGTATCAGGCAGGCGTCCGCGGGAAATATGACGGCAACGTCGAGCAGCTTGTCCCCGAGAACCTGCCGGCCGGAATATTTGCTGCGGGGCGTGTATGCGGCGTTTATAACCTTCCGGATCAGATCAATGACGGTACGCATGCTGGGACCGCCGCCGCCGAATATGTTCGCGACGGGACGGAATCGACAACGATTTTCATTGCCCATGAAGGACCGCCGCCGTCCCATCCCTATCCCATCATGCCGCATGCCGCCGGCAAGAATTTCGTCGATCTGGACGAGGACGTCCAGTTGAAGGATTTTGAGAACTCGGTCCAAGAGGGCTTCGACAACAGTGAACTGCTGAAGCGTTATTCGACTGTGGGTATGGGGCCGAGCCAGGGGAAACACGCGATCATGAACACTGCCCGTTGCCTGGCGTTTCTTCACAATCGTGGCATTGCGGAAGGCGATTTAACGACGTCGCGTCCTTTTTATACGCCCGTGCGCATAGGTCATCTTGCCGGACGCAATTTCCATCCGCTGCGGCGTACGCCGATCCACAATCGCCACGAAGCTGCCCATGCCGAATTCATGTATGCAGGCGACTGGCAGCGGCCGGCATGTTACCGGGGTGACCGGCGTTCCCGTACCGAGGCGATCCGCGGCGAGGTCGTTGCCGTGCGGAATCAGGTCGGTTTGATCGACATTGGGACGTTGGGAAAAATCGATGTGCGGGGGCCGGACGCCGTTGAATTCGTCGAGAGACTTTACACCGGACGCATTGCCAAGCTAAAGATCGGCATGACGCGGTATCTGGCCATGTGCGATGAGTCCGGTGTTGTTGTTGACGACGGCATCGCCGCGCGACTGGCCGAAGACCATGTTTACCTGACGGCGACGACCAGCGGCGCCAGCGCTGTCGTTCGCGAGATGCGGCGTTGGGCCATACTCTGGGGCCTGAATGTCTCGATCATCAATCATACGGGCCAATATGCGGCGTTCAATTTGGCCGGGCCGGCGTCGCGAAAGGTCATGAGTGCGGTAACGGAGGTCGACCTCGAAGCCGAGTCATTCCCCTATCTTGGCCTGCGCCTCGGTGCGGTGTGTGCAGCCCCGGCGCGGATCATGCGGGTTGGTTTTGTCGGCGAGCTGGGTTATGAGATCCATGTGCCGGCGCAGTTTGCCGGCCGCCTCTGGGATGGGCTGATGGACGCCGGGCGGGACCACGGTATCCGACCGTTCGGCGTCGAGGCACAGCGCGTCCTGCGGCTGGAGAAAGGACATATAATCATCGGCCAGGACACCGATGGTCTGACGAATCCTTTCGAGGCGGGCATGGGGCCGGCTGTCGCCCGCAAGAAGCCGTTCTTTATCGGCCAGCGCAGTCTGAGTATCATCCGCTCCAGGCCGGAAACGCGGCGACTTATCGGGTTCACGTTGCGAACCGATTACAGCGGTCCGATTCCGAAAGAATGTCACCTGGTCATTGCCGACGGCGAGATGATCGGCAGAGTGACAAGCGGCGCCGAGAGTCCGACACTGTCGCGGGTCATTGGTCTGGCCTATGTGCCGCCGGACAACACCGAACCCGGGACAATGTTGACCATTCGTGTCGACGGCGGCATGCTTGTCGAAGCTGCCGTGGCCCGGCTGCCGTTTTATGATCCGGAAAACACGCGACAGGCCGGAGGGTGAGTGGGCGGTCATAGCGAGGATGTGTATGGAGCGTAAGCGTCTTGTGAAATGATAGGATTAGGATCACATCCGCTCGTAGTATACCAGATTGTAAAAAATTAGAGCGGCCAATTATAAGCTTTTTTTGACGTCCGGCAAAAAAAATACTTTGAAGGGAGGAAAAATGCGCAGGGGATCTGGTTGTGACGTTGTTCATCGTTTCGAGGACAACCAGATTCTTAAGGTGGATGAAACTCCGTTTCCATGCAACGCGGTCTTCAATGCGGCGGCTACCAAATTCAATGACGAATACATTCTGCTTTTGCGCGTGGAGGATCTTCGTAGGCCACTCAGTCCGGGCCCTGGCGCGGAGAGAAGACGGTTACAATTTCACGGTTGATCGGCAGCCAATCATGGCGCCGAGCGAGGATGGTGATTTTGCCGTCTATGAACGCATTGGGGTTGAAGATCCACGGATCACGCTGCCGGAAGGCGCCTATTATATTGTTTACACGGCGGTGTCGAGCTACGGGTCCCGCCTGGCGCTGGCGTAGACCACCGACTTCAGGACGATCGAGCGCGTCGCCCTGATTTCCGAACCGGGCAATAAGGACGGCACGTTGTTTCCGCGCAAGATCATCGGTCGGTACGTGGGTTGGACCGGCCGATAATCGGCAATGTGGGCAACATCTGGCCGAGTTACTCCAATGACCTGATCCATTGGGGCGGCTCCCGGGTGGTTATGCCGGTCCAGGGAGAGGACTGGGATGCCGGACGGGTCGGTGCTTCGGCGCCACCGATTGAGATACGGAACGGCTGGCTCGAAATCTATCACGGTGTGAAGTTCACCGCCGGCGGCCCCATCTATCGGCTTGGCTGCGCCGTGCTGGACCAGGGAGGAGCCGTCAAAAAGTGCTCTGCCGTTCATCCATACCCATATTGATACCGTGCGGGTACTATGAACGTGTCGGCGATGTCAACAACGTGGTCTTTTCCTGCGGGGCGATCATGAAGGAAGGCGAGCGTATTTGCATTTACTACGGGGCGGTCGATACGAGCATCTGTGTCGGTACCGTCCGCGTGGATGAATTGATGACTTTTTGCGCGATCGGCGACGAGCATTGAGTCTGTCGGCACCGCCGGCGCCGACAATGGCTTGCACCTTAAGGAAATTCTCCCGTCGAATTTTTAACTCGGGGCACTCGCTTCCTCGGCTTTCCAATTTTTACATTTTCACACACCTCGACGTAGCTTGGTTTCGTCTCAAAACAGTCGTTTTCGTTCACTTAATCGTTCACTCCAGCGAATCCAGATTCCGTTTAGTTAATTACCTTTGAACCATTGGAGATTTCATGTCGATCAGAATTAAAAATGGCCAGACCATTCTTTTCATCGGTGACAGCATCACGGACTGCGGGCGTCGGGCGGAGGAGCGGCCGCTGGGCAATGGCTATGTGAAACTGTTTGCCGATTTGGTGACAATTCGTGAGCCGGCGAAACAGATCCGCATAATCAACAAAGGCATTGGCGGGGAGCGGGTGACGGACCTCGCCAATCGGTGGACCGACGACGTGCTGCGGCACAAGCCGGATTGGCTGTCGGTCAAGATCGGGATCAACGACCTGCACTCGCACCTCCGCCAGTCTCCGGACTCGGTATCGCCCGCACTCCATCGAAAGCGCTACGACGAGATTCTGGCGCGTACCCGCGCGGCATTGCCGAAGTGCAGGATTCTCTTGATCGAACCGTTTTACATCAGCACGGATGGTTCCCCCACCGGCTGGCGCCGGCAGGTGATGGATCTAATGCCGCCGTATCTGAGTAGCGTGCGGGCCATGAGTCGAAAATACGATACCGGGTTGGTCCGAACACATGATCTTTTTCAGAAGCTTTTGAAGCATCACGAAGCAGAGACTTTCTGTCCCGATCCGGTCCACCCGCATCTGACGGGCCACCTGGCCATTGCCGAGGCCGTGTACGATACGCTGAGTTGAGAACGGATGTGTCAAACCGGGGATGCAAACCCACGGACTTGTCACAATGAACGCCAAACTCCGTTGGATTTTCCTAACGTAGCACAGGCGTCTTGCCAGTGGTCGCGATCGAGAGTACCAATCAATTTCCGGTCGTTTTCTTGTCGTGGCCGCTTGGGCACCAAGCGCGATGGAAGGAAAGAAGTTTTTGGGCCCACGGACATGTCCGCCGAAGCCTCGGCGAAGGCGGATACGCAGTGCTGCAGGCAATTCCGCGCAACATTGCTGTTCTGGGATTTCATGGTCAATCACAATCGCCGCGAGGTGGCGGTGATCGACATGGCATGGTTGCGGGAGGGTGGGACATTCACTTTCAGCGGTGATCACTACCGGCTGATCCGGGGAGCAACGAGCAGCCGTAAGTTCGTGTTGGAAATGGATGACGGCGACGTGTCCCGACCAAGCCAGTGCCTTGCAACGGCGGGTCATAGTCTCGTACGGCTACGTCGACTATGTGCTGAAACCGGGAATGCCCTTCACCCGGCGTTTCATGCTGGCATGTGACGGGGATGGCCAACGGCTCGGGTTCATCCGCCCACTGAGTCCGTTCACGCGTAAGGCGGAAGTTGACATGCCGCCGGAGATACCGATCCCAGTCCATATTTTATGCTGTGGCTGGTGCCGGTATTATGGAGCCGGGCGGCGCACACGGGTAGTTAGTGGGTGCCGGCAACCGGACAGAATCGGACATTTTATAATTTTCTCCGTTCGTGACTATTCAGGAACTCGAAGCACCGGTTCAACTCCCGGCGATGGTGCTGATCCGGTCTGAGCAGTTAGTTTCGCCCGTTATTTCACCCGTGGATTGGTTCGCCTGCACGGCGCTCATGTCCCACCCCGGCGGTTTCAATCCGCGGATGCGGATTCTTTGACCACACCTTTGCTGGAGGCGTTGCCGTTGACGCGAGCGATGCTAAGTTATTGAGGTGCCATATGCATCATCAAACAGGAGAAAAATATGAACGATCCGAATGGTGACGGTCAGCGTGTGAACGGCATTCAGCAGATTATGGACGAGAAGTTGCTGCAAGATCGGACGCTGTTGATTTACGGCGAGATCAACCAG
>CAUZRT010000101.1:0-10242 GCA_963582235.1 Lentisphaeria bacterium | reverse complement strand
CTTACTGTCGGCCGGGGGCTTACTGTCGGCCGGGGGCTTACCATCCTCCGATGGCGTCAGTTTGATTACGGAGGTGACGACGGAGTTCTTCTTGACTATCCGTGTCCTGGAAATAATCAAGGACTCCTCGCCGGAGTACTCGTCCACATTCCTGCGCCGCGACTGCCGCCGGGTCGTGTTTTGCATAACATCGCATCCGTCAGTCGAGGGTTTTTGCGAGAGCCCAGGACACTTAATTACAGGCCGTTTTACCCGGGCACAAGAGATCGTGGGCTTGCTGACGGGGGTCATAGCGATATATTGTCTCGCTGGTTAAGCGATCGAATCCTTCGCCTTTTAAAGCCCCGATTCGGTGCCCATTCGCGAGCCGGCCGGTGGATTCGACGACGGGCGCTGGCATCTTTCGGCACGGCCGGCGTTATCTGTTGCCGCCAAAATTTCCCTGGCAAATGGTAGAATAACCGGCAGATCCCCTCTGCCTTTTAAGGTATAGGGTATTAATTTCGAATTTCAAATGCATGCCGAACAGCCATTTGCGCTGTGACTCGCGACCGCGTTGCGATAAAAATTGGAAATCATCAATCCTCCTGCCGATGGCAACCCTCGAATTAGAACCTGGAAAATCGATCAGTCACTTTCGCCTCGAGACGAAACTCGGCGAAGGCGGTATGGGTGCGGTGTTTTTGGCTGAGGACCTGACCCTCTCACGGCCGGTGGCGATCAAGTTCATGAACCGGTCGCTGGTCGCACAACAGGTGAACGAATCGCTCCGCAAAAACATGGAACAGCGCTTTATTCGCGAGGCGAAGAGTGCCGCGGCCATCAATCATCCCAACCTGGCGCAGATTTACGAGGCCAGCTTCGATACCGACAACTGGTACATTGCTATGGAGTTCATTGACGGCAAGGCGCTCAATGAATACATGGAAGATGACGGTAAGCCGTTCCCCATCTCCGAGGTTGTGAGAATTGCCCGGCAGGTCGCCGCCGGTCTCAGTTTCGCCTGGGACAATTACAAGATCATCCACCGGGACATCAAGCCGCAGAATATCATGCTGACGACCAGCAACATCGTCAAGATTGTCGATCTCGGCCTTGCCAAACCGGTTGCCTCGGCGGATCTCGATTACGACATGCCCGAGCTGACCAATGCCGGTGTCCCCATCGGCACGCCGCAGTACATGGCGCCGGAACAGGCCACCGGCGATACGGACATCGATCAGCGGACCGACATCTTCGCCCTCGGCGCCACGCTCTACGAGATGTGCGCCGGCAAGAAGGCGTTTATCGGGGCGACCGCGCCGTTGATCTATATGAACCAGATTCAGAAGAAGTATGATCCGATCATCGATAGCCGCGCCGAGACGCCGCCGGATTTGGCGGAGCTGATCGATAAAATGCTCGAACCAAAACCCGACGACCGGCTGCCCGGATATCCCGAGTTGGAAGCGGTATTGAGTTCGATCGGCGCCGGTATCACCGGCGACGCCGTGGCCGGCGTACCCACCCTGGTCTCGACCGCCACCATGCAGCGCGGTGCGCCTACGATGCCGATGCTGACCACCATCGGCGTCCATGAGGTGGACCATCTCATCCTCGATCGTTACCGAGTTCTTAAACTCGTCGGGAAAAGCCAGGCTGGGGTCGTTTACCACTGCATGGACACCCGCCATAGTGTCGAGTGCGCCGTCAAGGGACTGCTGCCCGGGCGCGAGTTCCCGGCCGAGGAAATGCCGCGTATCAGGGGAAATTTCCAGCGGTTGATGAATTACTCGCATACGAATCTCGTACAGATTCGTGACCTCCAGACGGATGAAGACTCCGGCGAGTTTTATGTCGTCATGGAAATGCTGAAGGGGCGCAACCTACGCGAATACATTCATCGGAAATCGCACGAACTCGATACCGTGACCTTGGCCGATGTCAAAAATATCTTCAGTATCGTTGCCGAGGCGCTCGACGACGCCAACAACCGGTTCAATGCCATCCATCACGACATCAAGCCCGAAAGCGTTTTCCTTATCGAAAACGACACACAGGTCAAGCTCCTCGATTACGGTGTGACGTATTGTTCGTCCGAACTCAAGCCGGATGTCGATGATGACGAGCTGTTTCGCTACCCGTTGGCCACTCCGGACTACATGGCCCCGGAAATCTGGCAGCGCCACAAAACCGACTTGCTGGCGGACGAGTACTCTCTCGCCGTCGTCCTGTACGAGGTGTTGTCCGGCAAATTGCCGTTCTGGCTGAAGGAGCCGCTACCTCCGGAGCCGGAAGCGAAGGACAAAAAGGAAAAGAAAGGCAAGGGCAGGAAGAAGCTCTCCGAGTATGAGCAGCAGCAGTTGAAGCGGCTCTGCAATCGTGTTCTTACGGAAACGCCGGCCGCGATTCCGACGTTGAAACCGGGAGCAAACGCCGCCATCCTGAAGGCGCTGTCCAAGGATCCCATGGAGCGGCACAAGAACTGCATCACATTGGTGCAGGCCGCCGCAGGCTCGGGCACGGCCGGCAGTCGCACAAAGGTGATCATTGCCGCCGTCATCGTGCTGCTGCTGATTATCGCCGCCGTTCCGCTCATGGGGCACTTGCGTAATGACGGCGGTAAAGGCAGCATCGGGACACCGCCGAACGGTGGCCATGTCATCCCGCCGCCCGGCAGCGTCGAGAATCCGCCACCGTCCTCCGGTGAATCGCCTTCGCAAGCGGGCACCGGTACGGAGACGCCGGTGCCGGCGACCGGCAGCGACCCGACGATGAAGACGACGGCGGGAGTTGTGCAGGAGATACCGCCGCCCGTTATCGATACAAAGGCCCAGGTGCTAACGCCACCGACTCCGGACGTCACGCCGGCAACCGGTGACGAGCCGTCGCAGGGTGACACCGTCGCCATTGCTCCGGGCCCAACGGAAATCCCGTCCGAAACCGAAACCAGGATCCGTGAAATGGAAATGAAGCGCCGGGCCACGCTCCGGCAGATGGGCGCGGCGAAACAGTGGCAGGACGAACTCGGGAAGCTGCGAAAAAAACTCGAGGCCGATGAGCACGTAAAACAGCTCGTGTCGTTCCTGGACAAGATGACCAAGAAGGGCGAGACGGCGCTGGCAGCCAAGGACTATAAGGAAGCGATTGCCAAATTCCGTGAGGCCATCGAGGCCGGGCGCGACATCGAAAATCAAGTGAAGCAGATTCGGCAGGACGAGATCGAGACGTTGCGGAAAGAGTCGCAAGACTGGCGCGATAAGGCCGCCAAGTTTCAGAATATCAGCTCGAAATTTGCCGAGAACGTCGTCGAGGTCGACGTCTCCATGTCGGTCGCTGAACGAGCCGCCAAAATGGAACAGTTCGATACCGCGGAGAAGGAATACAAGCAACTCATCGAAGTGTGCAAAACCATCATCAAGGCCGTCGATGAAAAATATCGGGGCCGCCACAGAGAAAACTGGATTATTCCGAAGGTGAACATGGAACTGGTGTGGATCGCGGCCCTCGGGGGTTGGGTCGGTAAGTACGAAGTGACCAACGAACAGTACCGAGTTTTCAAACCGCGGCACGACAGCAAAAAGTACGAAGGCTTTTCATTGAACAAGCCCGGGCAACCCGTCGTCGAGGTTACCTACCTCGATTGTATCGCTTTCTGCCGCTGGCTCGAAAAGGTGTCGCAGATCGAAGGGTTTCTGCCGAACGGCTTTACCTTCCAGGTACCGACGAAGGATCAGTGGCAGACCTTTGCCCGTTGCGGCGAGGAACGTATGTACCCCTGGGGTAATGACTGGCCGCCTGCATACGGAAACTTTGGTAACCAGGAGGTCTTCCCGAAGGACTGGCGGCTCAACGGCTATGACGGTGATAAGTGGCCGGTAACCTGCCCCGTAGACCAGAGTGGCGGTAGTGAATGGGGTTTATTCGGCGTCAGCGGTAACGCTTGGGAATGGACACGATTCGCCAAGGGTGGGATGCGCGCGGTCTTTGGCGGCGCCTGGACCGAAGTCGACAGACGGACGTTGGTCATCGCGCCGAAGGGCAATTTGGCCCCGTCGGACGAGCCCTTTGACAATATCGGCTTCCGCATCATCCTCGCACCGAAGGAAGAGGAATAAGGAATGATGGGTACTTACTGTTTTTGCGGAGTCCGCAAAAACAATTAAGTAAACGCCTGACCATTCATCATCAAACATCCTCCAATTTCCCCTTCTCGCCTTCCTCGCCTTCCTCGCCTTCCTCCCGAAGTGAGTCTAGTGTTTTCGTGTCGCTGAACCAACTGGTCATACCGCAGCGTCCACACATCCTGGCAAAGGTATCGATATTGCTTGAACGATACGTCCAGAATCTGGTTTTTTGCGGCCGGAAGCAGACGCGGCTTGTGCCCTGAACTCGGCCATCGACGAGTTCGTCGTGATGGCACGATGGGCAATACTGCGTGACGCGCCCGGTGTCCTTTTCAATAGGGGAAATTTCGACCAACGCATCGAGATCCTCCTGCAGAAACCGTGTCGAGTCACCCACCTTACCGATAGGTCATTTGGCCGTCCCGCATCCACCGATAGATGGTCGGTTCGCCGATTTCAAGGTACGCGGCAGCGTCCTTGATCGTAAACCATTCGGGCTTGTTAAGCTTCTTGGTCATTGTTCGCTGGTGATACGACTGCGTGGTGTGGTACGTTCTTGACGTCTGAATCGGATGTCACACCCGAAGCACGTGCGCTCGCCGACAATCTCTTAATATCTCAAACTATCATATGATTGCAAACACTTACCCGAGTTTCTTCATCATGTAATCACGGACGGCGTTGCGGTCGGCGGGTAATACGTCGAGTCGGGTGGGGAGGTCGGCCAGACGGTCGATGCTGTCATGACGCGCCACATCGCGACCGGTGGCCCGGGTGACGGCCTCGCTGAATTTGGCAGGATGCGCAGTCGCCAGGCAGATCGTGGGGAGATCGGGGTCACGGAATTTCTCGGCTACAACGGCGCCGACGGCGGTATGCGGATCCAGCACATAGCCGTGCTCTTCGAAGTACCGCTGGATGATCGACAGCGTCGCATCCGTGTCGCCGACTCCGGCACGAAAGATCGGATCGATATCATTCGGAGAAGCGGACGGAACGGAGAATTCACCCGTTTCGGCAAACTTCTCCATGGCTAGCGTCAGCCGCTGGGGATTGCGGTTGAGTAAATGGTAGAGGTACCGCTCGAAGTTGCTGGCGACCTGAATGTCCATAGACGGGCTCAAAGTGCTGACGACATTGCCGGCGGCGTATACTCCGGTGCGAAAGAAGCGAGCCAGAATGTCGTTGTCATTGGTCGCCAGTATCAACCGGGCAATGGGCGCTCCCATTTTCAATGCCATGTAGCCGGCAAAGATATCGCCGAAATTTCCTGTCGGCACGCTGATCTGGACACGCTCCCGGCCGGTTGACTTGCAAACACGGCAGGCAGCAAAGAAGTAATAAACGATTTGGGCGGCGATACGCGCCCAGTTCACGGAATTCACGGCGCCGAGAACGAAATTTTCTTTGAACTCGAGATCGGTGAAGAGTTCTTTCATGATCCGCTGGCCGTCATCAAAACTGCCTTTAATGGCGATATTGAATACATTCTCATCGAGGACGGATGTCATCTGGCGTTCCTGCACCTGGCTGATCCGCTGATGCGGGTGTATGATGAAGATGTTGATGTTGGCCTTGCCAAGCACGCCGTGAATGGCCGCACTACCGGTATCGCCGCTGGTCACACCGAGTATATTCAAGCGCCGATGCTGCCGTGTCAGGATATACTCGAAGACGTTGCCGAGAAACTGGAGGGCGAAATCCTTGAACGCCAATGTCGGACCATGGAACAGTTCCAGGATGAAAACGTTACCGACGGGAACGATTGGTGCGACCTCGGGATGATCGAAGGTCACGTAACTGCGTGTGATCAAATCCGTGAGATCGTCGTCGGCTATGTCATCACCAACGAACTCACGAATGATCTCAACCGCCAGTCGCGGATATGGCAGTGACTGCAGGCCGGCGAGTCGGCCGTTCATGTCGGGGATTGCTTCCGGGAGCAGGAGACCGCCGTCGGGTGCCAACCCCATCATCACCGCATCGGTAAACGAAATGGGGTCAATGCCGCCCCGTGTACTGATGTATCGCATAATGCCGGATATTTTGTATATTACCGTCGTTCTTTGTCAACGAGCGGCAGATATAGGGATTATTACGATATGAATAAAACCATCTTATTCCTCGCCGACGGAATGGCCGACGAACCGCTGGCGGAGCTGGACGGCAAAACGCCGATCGAACATGCACGGACGCCCGATATGGATCGCATTGCCCGGGAAGGTGCGTCCGGCATTTTTCAGACCCTGATTGACGGCTTTCCAACATCGTCGGATGTTGCCAATTTAGGCGTCATGGGTTACGACATCCGCACAAATTATACCGGTCGCGGGCCATTGGAAGCGATGAGCCAGGGGATCGACATGCAGCCGACCGACGTCGCCTTTCGCTGTAATCTGGTGACCACCGACGGCGAAGTTCTGGTCGACTACTCGGGCGGCCATATCGAGCACGCCGCCGCCGTTCGACTAGTTACGGATCTGGCCCATGAGTTCAACTCCGAGGCGGTCACCTTCTTGACCGGGGTCAGTTACCGAAATCTCCTGATGCTCCACGGCGTCCCGTTCAGCCCCAATGTCAAATACGCGAAACCCGACGACCATCAAGGCGATCCCATTGGTCTGAATCGCATCGAACCAGCCGACGACAGCTGGGAAAGCATGCGAACCTGTGAGCTGGTCAACGATCTTATCGAGCGAACTCAGGAATTCCTCGCATCACATCCGATCAATCGCGGGCGGCACGCGCCGGCCAATATGATCTGGCCGCAAAGCCCCGGCCGCCGGCCGGCCATGCAGCCGTTCAGCGAGAAATACGGCGGTGTCAAGGGAGCGATTATCAGCGCGGTCGATGTGATATTCGGCCTCGGTGTCTCGGCCGGCATGGATGTGATTAAGGTGCCCGGGGCCACTGGTTTCGTGGACACAAACTACGAGGGGAAGGCCGATGCTGCGGTGGCGGCGCTCGCGGACCATGATTTCGTCTACCTTCATATGGAGGCGGCGGATGAATGCTCGCATATGGGCGATCTGAAACTGAAGCTGCAAGCCATTGAGGACATCGACAGCCGGGTCATCGCCCGCGTCCGCGCGCAACTCGAAGGAGCTGAGGTGACCTATGCCCTGTTGCCGGATCATCCCGTGCCGATTAATCTGCGGAAGCACACCCGCACGCCGATCCCGGTCGCCATCAGTGGCCGCCATATACCAGTCGACGCCTGCGAAATATACTCCGAAACCGCCGCGCAGGACGGTGGCCTGGGGTTCCTTGCTGGAGATTTGTTCATGAAGCGAGTGTTGGATATCCTTTGACGGGCAGGGGTTGGGGTGGACGGTGGACGGTGGACGGAGAAAACCCGTCCACCGAGGATCGCACGCTCATGGTGATCTCCTGTGCAAATATCGGCTTAGACGCTGGAACTCGGTCGCGATCGCCCCCCCCCCCTCCACCTGAATCGTTACTACCCAGCCATATTCCCAATGATTGCATCGGCGAATGCCGAGCATTTTACTTCCGTGGCGCCGTCCATGAGGCGGGCAAAGTCGTAGGTAACGACCTTCGCGGAAATGGTTTTGTTCAGACCGGCGATGATGAGGTCAGCGGCCTCGGCCCACTCCATGTAACGCAGCATCATCTCACCGGAAAGAACGAGGCTGCCGGGATTGACCTTGTCGAGGTTGGCATACTTCGGCGCGGTGCCGTGCGTGGCTTCGAAGATGGCGTGGCCGGAGACGTAATTGATATTACCGCCGGGTGCGATGCCGATACCGCCGACCTGGGCAGCCAGGGCATCGGAACTGTAGTCGCCGTTCAGGTTCATGGTGGCAATGACATCGAACTCCCGGGGCCGCGTCAGGACCTGCTGCAAGAAAATGTCGGCGATGGTATCCTGGATCAGGATCTTGCCGGGCGGTACGTCGCCGTCGCAATCCTCCCATGACACGCACGCGTCCGCGTACTCCTCCCTGGCTAATTCGTAGCCCCAACTGCGGAAGGCGCCCTCGGTGAACTTCATGATGTTGCCTTTATGCACGAGGGTCACGCTCCGGCGATTGTTCTTAATCGCGAACTCAATGGCGGCGCGGATCAACCGTTTGCTACCGGTAATGCTGATCGGCTTGATGCCGATGCCGGAATCGGGCCGAATATCCCAGTCGTAGGACTCTTTGAGAAAGGCGAGGAGTTTTTTCGCCTCGGGCGTCCCTTCCTGCAATTCCTTACCGGCATACACGTCTTCGGTGTTCTCGCGAAAAATGACCATATCCACCAGTTCGGGGTGCTTGATGGGCGACGGCACGCCAGCGAAATAACGAATTGGCCGTAAACAGACATATAGGTCGAGGAACTGGCGCAAGGATACATTGAGGCTGCGAAAGCCGCCGCCTACGGGTGTCGTCAGCGGCCCTTTGATGCCGACCAGATACTCCTGGAATGTGTCGATGGTCGCCTGCGGTAGCCATTCGCCGGTCGCATCGTAGGCTTTTTGCCCGGCCAGGACTTCCATCCATTCGATGTTTCGGGCGCCGTTGTAAGCCATCTGCACGGCGGCGTCGATGATGCGCACGGCGGCGCGCCAGATGTCCGGCCCGGTGCCGTCACCTTCGATGAACGGGATGATGGGATTGGCACCGACCCACAGTTTCCCATCCTGCATGGTGATCTTGTCAGCCATTATGAACTCCAAAAGTTTTTGGGTTGATCTAAAAAAACTCCTAACCTATTCGGGGCACCGGCAAAGTCAAAGGTTTTTTGACCGGGGTGGGTGGAATCAGCTGGCGGCGACACCGCCGGTGGCGGTCAAAAACAAGGCAGATTTTTTTTTGAAAAGGGGTTTGTATTCGATATTCGGTGGTGTAGTTTAATCGAAAGTTTAACCGCAAAATGTCGTTTTTTCGCCGCTCTCTACTTTGCCCTGTGCAAATGCCGACTACTCTTCGAGTTTCGCTTTCTTGACCAACTCCGCACCGGCGCTGCAACCACGCCCGCCGGCGCCGCGCCCTTTCGATCCCGCCGGTTACGACATCCGAGGGATTGGTACATCAAAGCCCCAATCAAACAACTTTATTGATAAGGAGGTGGACACACAAACAAACCCACTACATTCATTGTGTATCCAGAGTAATGTTTTGTAGTTGAAATCGTTAATCTTAAAAGAGAACCTAGCCCGGAACGCCAGACGGGCAGAGGAGAACATAGATCTTATGAATAGGTTTTTGACATTGTTTATCGTTGCAACGCTGGCGGCGCCCGCGGTCTTCGCAAATGGCGCCGGTGCGATGAAGGAAGAAATCCAGTCGTTGCGGCAGCAGTTGCAGCTGTTGGAGCAGCGGCTGGATGCACAGTCGCAGCAGATCGAGGCGCAGGAGATGAAGACCGACCGCCTCACGACGATCGAGGAGGAGAGCCTCTCCTACCTCCAAAGCCTGACGCAGCTCAAGGATCTCACCGATCGGATCACCATCAGTGGTAATCTGGATATCTTGGCTCAGCATACGGAGAACGACAGGGTAGGCGGCGCTGCCGCTGACGACACTAATGAAAGTGATATATTGATTGATCAGGCCCGTCTGAACCTCGACGTGGACGTCTGCGAAAACGTGCAAGCGTATATCAGTCTCCAGTACGAGGATTATGATAGTGGTACATACGCCGGATCCGGCACCACTGGTTCTGACACGGAAAGCGCTCTCGACGACCTACACGTCGATGAAGCCTATATCACTTGGGCCTTCAGCGAGACGTTTGCGCCGGGCGAGACCGCCATGTATTTGAAGGCGGGTCAGCAGTTCTTTCCGTTCGGCAATGTCGACGACTTCGGCAACTTCATCAACGACACCCTTGCGCGTCAGTTGTATGAAACTCGTGACACCGGCGCTCTAGTCGGCCTGACCATGGACCAGTTCGCCGCCTCGGTGTTTGTCTTCAACGGGGAAGACGATGAGACTATCGATGGTTCAGCGTTTCTAGACAATCAGTTGGAAACCTTTGGCGCCTCCCTGTCGTATACCCACAACGAGGAGGACATGGGCCTGAAACTGGGTGTCAGTTACCTGAGTAACCTCTATCAGGCGCAAAACTCGACCGGTGGTCTCGGGGTCGGGAACTACGATGACGCGTTGCCAGCGGTCAACCTCTA
>CAUZRT010000100.1:0-10309 GCA_963582235.1 Lentisphaeria bacterium | reverse complement strand
GAGCGGATTTCGCGTCGAGCCGCAGGAGCCTTATATGAACGTGCTGGTCGAGCTGTACCGCAAACCGCAGTTCCAGGCCATCCAGCACCACTCGAATCTGGTCGGGCTGATCGAACGCATGATCGGCGAACCCGTGGTGCCGCATCCCCGCGTCATTGCTCGCTACATATTTCCGCAGAAAACGGAATTCACCACACCGCCGCACCAGGACTGGATCCCGATTCAAGGGACCGAGGCAACTTACACGGCGTGGGTGCCTTTCAGCAACGTGCCGCAGGAAATGGGCGGACTGCAGATCTGCGCCGGCTCCCACCGTGGCAACATCTACCAGTTTCGCCCGGCGCTTGGCGCCGGCGGCCTGGAGATCACTGACGAACTGCCCGACGACTGGCGCTACAATCCGACCAGACAGGGCGATGTCATTTTGTTCCACAGCCTGACGGTTCACAAAGGCATGCCCTGCCGGGGTGAACAGTTGCGGCTGTCCATGGATGCCAGATATCAGAGCAGAAATCAGCCGCTCACGGCACAATCACTGGCGCCGCATTGCGTCGCCAGTGCCGGCTGGGAGGAGATTTATCGCGATTGGCCCGCCACCGCGGACCCTTACAAGTATTATTGGCAGGAGTGGGACCTACACGTCGCCGACTACGACGACAGTTACAACCGGCAGCGCGACAAGTTGGCGCTAGAAATGGCTGAGGCCGGCGACCGGCGTGCGCTGTCCGTGCTCCAACGGATCATCGCCCGGGACCCGGACTCGGAAAAACGCGAAAGAGCCCAACAGTTGCTGACCAAATTGGAATGCGAAAACGGGTGACTCGTCTCTGCCCGGCGACGTCTTCGCAAGCCGAAATAAAAACCTGCCGACTAATCAATCATCCCAATGAGAAGTAAAATATGTGCCGGCCGGAAAGGATGGCATCAAAGTATATACCGTCGGCGACAGGCTTGGAACGGATCCGGCGGCCGTCGAGCGTGACGGCTGATCTCACGGCCTCACAGTGAACATGCGCGGAACTGCTGCGGTCCGGCGCCCGGAAGAATGAATGCCCAACCGTTGCCCATGTCCCGGACGTCTTCAATCATAAACATTTTGTCTTCGGGAATCAGAACCAGGTCCCGAGACCACAGCATGGTCGCCATATCGCGAGCATTGACCGCCACCGGGACAGCGGGGTCGTTCCAGAATAAGAGTGTGCTCCGCACGTTCGTTTTCGATGTCCCACCAGTTGATGTCGGTGAGATTGATGAGTGTCGGCGTTTTTCCCGGCGTCGGCTGTTCCTTCGATTTTACGCCGAGGAACGATACCGAGAAGTTAGCCGTGTCCGCGGATTCGACGCGGATCGGCAACACCGCATAACGTGCCCGCCCGCCGATGACGTGCCGCATGCAGTCCCGCAGATTATCTTTGCCCGGATATCCCCAGACCGCCAGCAGGTACGCCGTTCCTTTGCCAACCCTGTGCCGGGTTCAGCAACGGCACGCCGGTAGGCGCATTCTTGGCCAGGACCTCCGCGCCGTGATGCTTACCCTGGCGACATAAAGCTTGTTGTGTCCGCTGCCGTGCAACCCGGCCGTTTCGCGTTCCTTAATCCTGGTGCAGCTATCGGTTGCAGACACCGCAATGGTGTTAGTCAAGCGACCTCTGCCGGTGACTTCGACCCCGAACAGTTGGCGGAGATTGCCGTCCCGAAGTATCTTCAAAGGCGTATCCCGCTTGTCGTGTGTCGGACACTGAGCCGCCGACATGAAAAGAACGCCGCCGTTCTTCACGTATCACGTCAGCTTGACGATCTTCGCAACAAAGGGTGCGGGCCATGGCCGAATCGAACCTGGCTCCCGGACGGATTACGCGACAGCTGCCGGACGGCATTTCGGCCAAGTCCCAATGATTGCTGCTGCCGCCTTTGAACTGGGATGCGTCGAGGACAACGCACTCCAAGGTGCTGCGCACTAATCAGACCCGCACGCTCACTGCAACGCGTACTCGAGATAATAGTGCGCAATTTTCTGAATCGCCACGATGTACGCCGCGATCCGCAAATCCGGCACATCGTCCCGTGAGTGCCAGATTTCGCGAATCTGCGCATAGGCATTGCGCATCGTGTCATCGAGGCCGGAGCGCACCAGATTCAGTTCATCCGTCTCACGCCGCAGCCGTTTGGCAATGGCGTCAGGCACCGGATCGTTTGTGACCATTTCGAAGAGCTCGATCTCCGCCTCCATGCGGATCTGATCCATGCGCCGCTCCATGCGTCCGAAGCGCATGTGCGAGAGGTTCTTGATCCATTCGAAAAAGGAAACCGTGACACCGCCGGCATTAAGATACAGGTCCGGAATCAAGATCCTGCCCCGCTGCCGCAGGATACAATCGGCCTCGTAGGTCACCGGCCCGTTGGCCGCTTCGGCAATGAGCTTAGCCTGAATCCGGCCGGCATTCTCTTCAGTGATCTGCCCCTCCAGCGCCGCCGGGATCAGGATGTCGCAGTCATGCTCGAGTATCGGCGCGCCATCGGCAATGAATTCAGCATCCGGAAACCCCTTGACGCCCCCGTGTTCGGCGCCGTACGCTCGCACCCTTTCAATTGAGATGCCGTTCTCGTTCAACAGCGCGCCATCACGTTCGATGATCGCGATTATTTTGGCACCGTCCTCTTCCTCGAGGAACTTCGCGGCATGATAGCCGACGTTCCCCAATCCCTGGACAATAATCCGCTTACCTTCGAGGCTACCTTCAAGTCCCGCACTGTTTACGTCTTCTTCATAATCGAAGAACGCCTGCAAGCCATACTGAACACCCCGGCCCGTAGCTTCCACACGCCCGCGAATGCCGCCCATCTCGACCGGTTTCCCGGTGACGCACGCCTCGGCGTCGATGTCCTGCGGGTTCAGCATTCGGTAAGTGTTGGCGATCCACGCCATCTCACGCGAACCGGTCCCTATGTCGGGTGCCGGTACATTTAGGCTGGGGCTGAGGTAATCCTTCTTCGCGAGTTCCATAGCAAAGCGGCGGGTGATTCGCTCGAGCTCCTCACGGTTGTATTGACGCGGATCGATGGACAAGCCGCCTTTGGCGCCGCCGAAGGGAACATCGACAGCGGCGCACTTGAAGGTCATCAGCGTGGCCAGCGCCTCGACTTCATCCTGGTTGATATTCGGCGCGTAGCGGATGCCGCCCTTGGCCGGCAACCGGTGTTCGCTGTGGGTGGCACGCCACCCATGAAAGACCTTGTACTCGTTCCGGATCTTGACAGAAAACCGGACCTGATATACGGAGTTACAGCCGCGGATCTCCTCCGCCAGCCCGGGCGGCAGGTCCATGCGCTCCACGGCCTGATTAATCATGCGATTGACGCTCTCGAGGAAGGAAGACATAAGGCTCCAGTGATTAGAGCTATCCGTCAGCGGACGGATCACGTTCCACGTGTCCCGCATGCGGGATGGTCACGTGATGTTCAGCGGCTCCCTTGCGGGGCCAGTTCTGGTTGCGTCTGAAATCAGAAGATGCTGCAGCAACTCAGAAAGTCACGCCGCACCCATTCGCTCTTGACATTCCGGTTGCCAGGGTTTCCACGCGACCAGGGGATTTGTCCAGTGAAACCGCGAAAAGCAGCCGAAGTCGCTATCTGTCGAGCACAGTTCGCAACCGTTCTCCAGCGCCAATGCGGCAAGGTGCACGTCAATAGTCAGGTTGCCGGCGGTGCCACAGTCGCTGAGCAAACCACGAAGCAGGCGCCAGTGCTCAGCCGCCGGGTGCACTACACGCACTTGGGGCAATGCCAGCCAGCCGTCGACGACGCCGAACGCCTGTGAGATTCGGGTTCGCTATTTAATCGGGTTTAAGTCTCTAGCTTTCCGAGGTTTTTTGCGATTGATGCACAAACTGTCCACAAGTTATCAACAGGCACCCGCAAATTTAAAAAAATCGAGAGAACCTTTTCTGTATTTCACATCCAATTGATAATAAATAGGTTGTATATAATTATGCCGATTCGTCGATTTTTTTCCCCGAATGCGATTTGAAATCCTCAGACAGTTATGAACACAGCGGTGACGGCGGCGATTTTTTGCCAACATTTTTTTAATTACGTAACCACATAAAGTTACGGCGATTCCCGCTGATTTTTCCCGCTGCCGTTGGATCTTGGCGGCGGCGAGATTGCGGGGTGCGCGAAAACACTCAGGCGCTCACAGGGGTCTTTCGACGTATGACTCGTCCGCGGATTCCGGTGCCGGCGCAACCGATTGGGAAACGATTTGCTGGTACGACATCATGCTGGTGCGGACTTCGCGAAGTAGTTTTCGATGGCGCTGGCGGCATCGAAAAACGACGCAGAAGTCAATCAGGGCGACGATGCCGATGATCATGGCCAGGGTAATGCAGGCCAGCCAATAAACGACGAAATGACCGATGGGGCTGCCGTCCAATTGCACGAAGACGATACCGCCCAGTACCATGACAAGCAGCATCAGCATGAGCATGCCGCCGAAAATCCGCACGACCAACTGGCGGAGCGAGATAATGGATCGCCGCGCCTGCCACTGTCGCACTTCCTTGAGAATCAAGACGATGGTGTACAGCGTCATGGCGACGGCAAAGATACCGAAGACGATTTGTTCATTGATCGTCATTCCTCTTCATCCCGCCGCATCGTCGTACAGCTCGCTCGACTTGACGACGCGCTTATTGACCTTTTGAACAGGGATACAATCGACGGGACAAACATCGACGCAGGCACCACAGCGAATGCACTCGTTCTGGTCGATATAAAGAAGATTATAGTCCATGGCGCTTTCGGATCGGTTATATCCGATGATCCGCCCGTTCGCGTCATAATCGAGCGAGCTGACTTTGACGATGCAATTCTCGACGGGCTTCACACGCAGGCAGCCGTCACAGTAAATACAGAGGTCATTGTCGATTTCGAAATTGTAGTGGCAGAGATAGCAGCGCGTGGCCTCTTCTTCCGCCATGGACTCGGCATAACCGGACTCCACTTCGGCAGTCAGTGTACGCTCCTCGAGCGGGATGGTGGGCATGGTATTCAAGGGGATGAAATCCATTTCCCGTTTGCGCCCGGTGGTTGTCGCATCTTCGATGATGGCGACGTCCGTGAGACGTTGTTCGCCCGTGAGAAAGGCATCCACCTTGCGTGCGCAATCCTTGGCATGGCCGATTGCATCAATCAGCGTCGACGCACCAATCGCGAAATCGCCGGCGACAAAGACCTTGTCGACCGCAGTTTCTTCGGCTTTGCCGCTAAGAAGCCACTGGTCATCGCCCACGAATCGGGAGCGGAGCGATTCATCGATCCAGTCGGTTGCCGGGAACTGGCCGGTGGCAAGCAGCACGGCATCGGCGGGGACATCGAATTCGGAACCCTCGACCGGAATCGGCCGGCGCCGGCCGCTGTCGTCCGGTTCCCCGAGTTCCGTGCGGGCGAAGCGCATGGTGTTGATTTTTCCGTTGCCGATATAAGACACGGGACTCACCATGTACTCCATCGGGATTCCCTCGTGCTCCAACTCTTCCAATTCGCCCGGCGTGATCAGCATTTCGGTCTGGGACCGGCGGTAGAGCACGCGTACCGAATT
Organism: Lentisphaeria bacterium; assembly: GCA_963582235.1. Classification (GTDB taxonomy): domain Bacteria; phylum Verrucomicrobiota; class Lentisphaeria; order JABSQK01; family CAJWLW01; genus CAUZRT01. The sequence continues at coordinate 4,710 of CAUZRT010000100.1, read as the reverse complement.
GACACCGTAGCGGAACGCCGTCCGTGCACAGTCCATGGCTGTGAAGCCGCCGCCGACAACGATGACATCGCCGGCAATTTTGCACTCGTCGGTCTCGTTGGCGGCCAGGAGAAAGTCGAGCCCGTGACGGATGCCGCCCAACTCCCTGCCTTCGAGGCCGAGGATATTCGGGCGCAGGGTTCCGGCGGCCATGATGACGGCATCGTTGTCGGCCAGCAGGTCGGCCATCATGATATGGCGGCCAATCTCGGTGCTGCAGATGATGTCAACGCCGACCATTTCGATCTGCTTGATCTCCTTCTCGATCAAATCCCGCGGCAGCCGAAATTCTGGAATGCCCTGGTTGAGCATGCCGCCGGGGCTCCAGTGCTTTTCGTACACCGTCACCGCATGACCCCACAGTGCCAGATCACGGGCGGCAGCCAACCCCGCTACGCCCGCACCAATGACGGCGATCTTCTTGCCGGTGGCCGGGAAAACCGGGGGCAGCACAACCGGTTCGCGGTTCGCGAAATCGGCCGCCGATCGTTTCGAAAAACAGATCGCCACCGAATCGCCGTTGCCTTCCCAGCCGTGGCGGCATTCGTCTTCGCAGGGGCGCGAGCAGACGCGCCCGAGAATGGCGGGAAAGACGTTATCGACCAGATTGATGTGATAGGCGTACTGGTGATCGCCCTTGGCGATCGCGGCGAGGTATTCGGGAATATCCGTGCCCGCCGGACAGGCGGTCTGGCAGGGAATGTTCTTCTCCAGCCAGTCAAAATCCTTCGCCGCATTGGCATAACCATTTTTCCGAGACAGGGCGCTGTGCTGCGGAAGTGCAGTATCTACCGGCAGTTGCAGCGTGTCACCGGACGTCGTTTCAGTAATGATTGTCATCGTTCCAAATGGTGCTCGCTTCGTTAGCGATGGTTGCGTTCACAGACGACGGGATTCCTGACCTGCGGATGAGCAGCCACAGTATAATTTCCCATTACTAATAGTTCAAGAATCCACCGGACAAAAGACAGCTGCGGGTCACTCCGTCGGGGATCGACAATTAGAGGTTGCAAATTGACAAGCGTCCGGTCGAATCCTAAGTTACAGGTTTAGATAAACGGAACCACAGCGCAATGAAGCACGGCGACACCAGAAAATATTATCTCTGGACCATCGGCTGCCAAATGAACGAGGCGGATTCACGCCAGCTCAGTTCGCAGCTCGAGACGATCGGTTACGTGCCGACGCGGCAACCTGAAGACGCCGATCTGGTGGTCCTCAACACCTGCGTCGTCCGGCAACAGGCGGAGGACAAGATCTACGGGCGGCTCGGCTCCTTGAAGACGATAAAGGCGGAACGGCCCGATCTGACGGTCGGCCTCATGGGATGCATGGTCGGCGTCAAGGAAGCGCCGGCGTTGAAAAAGCGATACCCTTTCGTCGACGTGTTCATGCCGCCCTCCGACACCGGTCCGCTTCTGGATTACCTGCAGGAAAACGATCTTTTCGACGACAGCGGTCTGCGGGACGATGGGGATCGGCACCTCCGCGACACTATTCAGGATGCCGATGTCCTGCTGCCCGTTGAGCAACGCGGCTCGGCAGTCACGGCGTATGTACCGGTCGTGCTCGGGTGTTCGCATGCCTGCACGTTCTGCATCATCCCGTACCGCCGCGGCGGTGAACGTAGCCGCCCGCCGCCGGACGTCATCGGCGAAATACGAAGTCTGGTCGATCAAGGGATCCGCGAGGTCATGCTGCTTGGTCAGATCGTTGACCGTTACGGAATGGACCTTGCCGATGCCGTCGATCTTGCCGATCTGCTGGGTAGGGTCAATAAAATCGACGGGCTCGAGCGCATCCGCTTCCTGACCAGCCACCCGAACTGGATGACCGATAAGCTGCTGGACGCCGTCGGCGAGTTGGACAAAGTCTGCCCGCATTTGGAAGTGCCGGTGCAAGCCGGGAATGATGAGGTGTTGTCGAACATGCGCCGCGGATACACGATCGACGACTATCACCGTCTGATCGGCCGCATCCGGGCGCATCTGCCGCGGGCGGCGGTCAACACCGATATCATCGTCGGATTTCCGGGAGAAACCGAAGCACAGTTCTTGGATACCTACCGTCTGCTGCAGGAGGTCCGCTTTGACAAGGTTCACATGTCCACCTATTCGGCGCGGCCGAAGACCATCGCGACGCGCAAGATGGTCGACAACGTCCCGCTTGCCGAGAAGAAGCGGCGGCGCAACATGCTCGACGAGCTGCAGCGCGAAATTCAACGGCAGACGAACGACCGCTTTCTCGGCACCGCAGTCGATGTCCTTGTCGAGGCCCGGCAGAAAGAACGCTGGTTCGGTCGCACGCCCGACAACCGTCTCGTCTTTTTCGAAGACCCGCGCGATCTCCCGGGACAGGTGGCATCCGTCGCCATTGACTGGACAGGACCCTTTTCATTGATCGGACGACCCGCCGGCGAAACGACATACGCGACGGCAGTGTGATGGGCCGGGCGGGTGCCGAGGCCTGCTTCGCCGGCGCCCGGCTCCTGGCTGCGAACGTAGATTTGCGGTGTTATCGGACGCGTTGAGCGGATACCCGCGTTCTGCCGAGCCGCCGACGATTGCGCAACAACTTTGTGAATTTAAAATTCCCGCAATGCTGTCAATCATCATATCTATTGTCGCCGGATTTTGCGCCGGTGCCGGCATGGAAGTCGTGCTGGACAGCCCGGGCTGGGGCATCACGGTCGGGTGCGTGGTGACCATCGGCGTCATGTTCGCGATGACGCGTTACTTCGGCAAGCGGCTGACAAACATCGCCAATCAGGTCCAGAATTTGATTCAGGAATCCCAGAATGAAGCGCAGCGTCTCATCAATCGCTTTCAGACCAAACCCGGCAGTTCACAAAAGGTCATGCAGACTCAGATCGAGAAGATTGTCGAAAAGGGCATTTTGAAAGCGCTGGACGTTTTGACAGGGGCGCGCCCCCTGTACAAATGGAGCCCGCTTGCGGAACGCCAGATCAATACCCTGAAGATGCAGCTGCACTACCAGATTAAGGGTTTCGAGGAAGTCGACAGACTCGTTTCGAAGATTATCGTCCTCGATCCGATGACGCTGGCCATGAAAATGGCCCGGCAGTATCACCAGAAATCAGCCGACCTCGACAAGACCTTTCGCCGAGGTGTTAAGAAGTTCAAATATGAAAAGGCCACGCTGATCTACTCATTGTACGCCTGGATGCTGGTCAAACGGAAGGAGACGGAGAAGGCGCTCGAAGTGCTTGCCGTGGCCAAGGAAAAGACTGAGCATGAGACGATCCAGCGCAATTGGCAGCATCTCGCCAACAACAAACCCAACCTGTTTTCGAACGCCGGGCTCGGTGAACAATGGTATGCCCTGCACCTGGAGGCGCCGCCGAAACAGAAAGTCGGTAAAGGACGGATGAAGAGCAATCCGATGATGCCGAAGGGCAAACGGAGGTTCATGTAGAATTATTATGCGTGTTCTTGTGACCGGCATGATTGCCGGAATCGATGATGAGGGCTTCATCCGGAAGGTGCTTGCACTGGGAGCCGAGGACGGCCTCGACATCCAATATTACAGCCTCGTTGAGGCCCTCGAGAGTACCGGCGGTAAGAAACTCGACCGCCTGCTCGGGATCACGAACTATCTGTTCGAGGTCCTGCGTGAGCGCGAGTATCGAAAAATCGGCTTCGAGCTCCAGGAAAAGAATACGACCCATGCCGTGATCCGTGTTCCGGCGACCATCGAATGGAATCGCATCAATATCAAGCTAAAGGATCACAAGGAGATCGCGCGCTTCATCAAGCCGGATGTCATTGTGACGTTGATCGATGCCGAATGGCTGATCCGTCAGCGCTTCAGTGATCCGACAAATGCGAACGAATTCATCCGCCGAGTCAAGGAACAGGATCACAGCATAAATGAGATTCTTAGCTGGATGAATGAGGAGGTAAGCCTCTCGGAAGATTGGGCCGCGACCCTTGGCGTACGCCATTATGTGATACCGACCGGTCAGCCCCCGGAGAGCCTTTATAAGCTGGTGAAACACGAGAATGTGCCGTCCTTCTATGCCTCGTACTCGATGACCCATTCCGATGCCACCGCCCGGCGGGAAGTGGACGAGGTCATCACGCGACTCAACCGGTACGGGCTGGTCATCGATCCGCAGGCGATCGAGATCAGCAGTTCATTCGAGGACCAGCGCGAACGTGAATGCTCTTATGCCTTCACGGTTCACCGCGACCTGCACTGGTTCGTCGGCAAGGTGGACGCCGTCGTTGCTATCCACCCGTACGCCGAGAGGCCGCCGCTGTCGACCGGCATGATGGATGAATTGGGACATGCCCGCGACTACTTGAAACGGCGGTTCATGATTTATCCACCGACAAACCTGAGCCCGTTCACGACGGACAGCTACATCGAAAAGGGCAACATCTTCTCGAACGCCGAGGGGTTTTTTCTCTGTCTCGAGGCCACCGGATTCAAACTGCTAGAATAGCCGGACGGCAGGGTGATGGAGGATTGGCAATTACGGATCAATACCAATTCCTCTCCTGAAACAAATCGTGATCCATCGGCTGACGGATTGGTGCGCCACGTGTCTCACGGGGCTGAACACCCGCCGTCTCCGAGACCATGGCGCGGCGGACCCAACACCGGCCACTTTCTTTTTCACCGACGCAACCCGGTCAGAAAATGCCA
>CAUZRT010000099.1:0-10353 GCA_963582235.1 Lentisphaeria bacterium | reverse complement strand
TCCACGGAAGGATGCATTCATCCATGCCATGCCTGCGTACATACCAAGCCTTCGATCCGCAGGGATGAAATGGATTTCCGGTTATCCTGACAATCAAGAAAAAAAACTTCCCTATATAAGCGGTCTTCTTATCCTGAATGATCCCGATAACGGCATCCCGATCGTCGTCATGGATGCAACGTGGATCACTGCACGACGCACGGGAGCTGCGACCGCCGTGGCCGCGAAATACCTGGCCCGTGAAGACAGTTCGACCGTCGGTATCCTGGCCTGCGGTGTACAGGGCAAAAGCAATCTTGAAGCACTGTCATGCGTATTCGACATCACGAAGGTGAAGGCATTCGATATTCACCCCCAAGTGGCTGAGAGATTTGCAGATGAAATGACAAAGGTCGTACAGGCGGAGATGGAAATTGTAAATCATCCCAAGAAAGCGGTTGTCGGTCTGGACCTTGTGGTTACAAGCGGCCCGATACTGAAGAACCCGGATCCCGTGATCGAAGCCGGCTGGCTAGCGGAGGGTTCCTTCGCCAGCCCTGTGGATTTTGATTCGTATTGGCAGGGAGACGCACTCAGACAGGTGGACAAACTGGCAACTGACGATACCAGCCAGATGGAATACTATCGCGAGTCTGGCTATTTCAAAGACACGCCGCAACCTTATGCCGACCTGGGCGAGATTTCCGTGGGTAAGAAACACGGAAGGGAGAATCTCAACGAACGTACGATTTGCATCAATCTCGGTCTTGCCCTGGACGACATGGCAACAGCCATTCTGATATACAACAAAGCCAGAGAAAAAGGAGTCGGAATTCAACTTCCTTTGTGATTCCTTATGAGTGAAATTGATACCGACAACCCGGCGCCGACACGTACCCCAGCAACCGTATGCGTGGCTGGGGCAAGCGGGCTGGTAGGATCGAATATCGTCAAGGCGTGTCTGCAAAATGGCTGGAACGTAAGAGGCACTATGCGGAATGCCAGCGATCCCGGAAAGGTGCCGTACCTTATGGCCTTGCCAAGGGCTGAAGAAAGGCTGCGGCTATTCACGGCGGATATGGCAGCAGCAGGCGCATTCGACGAATTTACCGAGGGCGTGGATAGCCTTTTCATCGCCTGCCTGGTGCCGACCTATCACGGACTGAGCGGCAAGCCGGCAGGAGAAATGAACGACGAGCAAGGCTATGCGGAAATCATCATGCCCACGGTCAACGGGTGCCTGAATATTCTGCGGTCGGCCAACCGGCACGGCGTCAAGAACGTTGTTATCTGCAGTAGCACGAGCAGCACCAACCCCATTCCTTGGCCGCCGGTAAAAAACGAGGTGGATCATTGGTCGGATGAAGCGCTGCAATGCCGCGCAAAGAAGTATACCTCCGCCGCCAAAACAGTGATGGAGAAATCGGCATTCCGCTTTGCCGGTGAAAATCATATCCGCATGTCGGTTTTCCTCCCGAGCATGATTGTGGGACCCGTCGTCATGCCGGGTCACGTGCACAAAGGGCTGCTGCGGCTGGTTCGGGGTGAAACAATGCATAAGCAGATTCCCAATAATTCAATGTCGATGATTGATGTACGTGACCTCGCAGCCCTGTTCCTCGCTGCCTGCGAGAACCCGCACGCCTGTGGCCGCTACTTCGGCGTGTATACAAGCTGGCATTGGGCCGACATATACGCGACGCTTCAGAAAATTGTCCCGGATATGAAGATGCCCGAGGCGCCAAAGGGCGAGCGGGTCGCTGCCACCGGCTTCGACCATACAAGGAAGGAAAGCCTCGGGGTGCCCCTGCGCGATATCCCGACGATTCTGCGGGAGACGATTGAGTGGATAAAGGCAGAGCCGTTTGGCGAGTGGAAGCAGTCGTGAGTCATTTCGGCCAAACTTTCGCCAGCATCCCGGAGGCTATGGCCGGCCATGTTGCAAATCCGGTCACAGTCGTCAATATTTACGGCGTAATGGCGCCGCGGCCCGATGGAACGTCTGAGCGTCGCAACCGGGGTCGCAGCTCCCAGTCGCCACATTCCGCTCGAGTGCTCACTTTACGCCAATGAAATCCATCTTCGTCCTCGGTGATCTCAATGTCGACCTGATTCTATCCGGTATGCCGGACCCGCCGGAGCTGGGAAAGGAGGTCGTCGCCACGGAACGATCCCGGGACCCGGGCGGTTCCGCCACCAACGTCGCCATCATGCTGGCTGCAGCGAGCGCCCCGGTGCGTCTCTTCAGCCGCATCGGCGCCGACGCCGACGGTGATTTCCTTTTGCAATGTCTTGAGGACCGGCAGCTGCCTACCGACACAATCGCCCGGACGACATCGGATTTCACGGGCCTGACAGTCGCCCTCACCTACCCCACCGACCGCATGTTTATCAGTCATCTCGGCACCGTTGTCTCAACGACACTCGACGATCTGCCGCCCGGCTTCATCGCCCCCGGTGCGCATCTGCATTTGACATCATACTACTTGCAGAACGGGCTGCGGCCCGACGTCGGCCGGCTGGTGACGGAGGCGAAAAGAAACGGCATGACCACTTCTATCGATATGGGACATGGATCCACGCGAGACCTGGGACATTTCCTCCCTAATCCCATCGCTGCCGGATCTGGACTGGTTTCTGCCCAACGATGACGAGATCATTGCCATCACAGATCAGCCGGACATGTTGGCGGCCCTCGACGCATTCCCCGGTGAAGCGCGCGGCATTGTCGTCAAGGCCAGCGCCGAAGGTGCTTTCAGCCGCGTTGACGGTAAGATCGAACACCATCCGGGCGCCATGGTCCCGGTCGTCGATACAACGGGCGCCGGCGATAGCTTTAACGCCGGCTTTCTGTCCGCGATCTGTGCCGGCGATGCGCCGCGCGACGCGGTACGCAAGGGCAATGAATTCGGCGCTCTCGCTGTCTCAACCATCGGTCTGCCGGCAGCTGTTCCGTGATTGTTGCCTCTTCGCTGTCGGCGGCGTCATCGGCGCACAAAGTGGCCAGGATATGAGTGCGGGGTAAAAAGTGAATTCAGTTGGTCCGATGCAAAATGATTGGCCCGGCCGTGTGGTGCGGGTCTTTCCACGGAAGTCCTGCCGGCGGGTTGAGCGTCGAAGCGGCGTATTTCAGGGAAGAACCAACGGCTGCAACTAACGCGCTGCCGCACGCAGCAGAGCCGCACCGGTTTCCCCGGCCGGATCCAATTTTCTCGATCGGAAACCTGTCCGTCGTGGTCCGTCTCCGTCAACGGAAGGATGACGGAGCGAAGACGGCTGCAAAACTTTCTTCACTCCCCCTCCCATCCCGCCCAAGGCCGATCGTTGCGGATGTAACGCCCATTTTCCATTCCGGTGAAAAAATAATCGACCAGCGGATGAACGATCACGTCGATCGAGTGGTCCGCTTCCAGGCTCGTCTGCGCCGCGTAAGTCACCTGGTCCGTGAGATGGACGAAGACGTGATACCATGACTGCTGGCGGTGGGGCTGGGTCCGGTTCTTCTCGTACCAGTCATTATCGGCCGTGCAATGGCTGTCGACGCTGACAATGACGCCCCGATAATCGTAACGCCGGTGATGAACGAGCTGCCCAACGCGATAGAGCGCTGCGGACTCCGCAGCACCGCCGCCACGTGATTGCCAGGCCACGACGTCGTTCAGGATCGCGCGCACGACGTCATCTTGCGGGGCCTCGGGAAGAGCGACCAATTCCCGTTGCAATCCGTTTCCGAATGACGCGAGCTCGCGCATGACAGCGTCACGGACCTCCGGCGTTTCATCATCGATCAATCGCAAGAGGTATTGAAGTTGGTTCCGGTCAGGCATGAAAATAAAATGTGAACCGTGATGTCCAAGCGTAGCAAAGATCCCGGCAGTGTAGGACGTAGTTTGTTTTGGAGATGGTGCCGACAGCGGTCATGCCGACAACACATCACGCATGTCTGTCAGAACATCGTTCATGACATTGAGTACGGTGTCAATATCCTCGTCTGTATGCTGCAAGGAATAACCATGGTGAAGCGGTCCGCCACCATAATCATGGAAATAGACGTCACGCTGCCAACAACCTCGAATGAGCTCGAGCATCTGCTCCTTGTTGTGACAGAACAGGTCCTCGTATCTCTGTGCCGGGGTTCGACGACCCAGAACAATGGCGAAACGCGCGCCGTGCCACGGCACGGCCATGTTGATATCAAGGTCATTGATGATGCCGTGCATACCGTCGTGAAACCGTTTCTCCAATGCCTGTAATCGCGGATAAAAGTCCGGCTTATCGACTTCATCCAGGAATGCGAGCCCGGCGAGTACAGGGACCAGGTGGGCGTTGAACGTGCCGCTGTGCTGAACGGATCCAACGGGCTGGAATATGTCCATGATGTCAGCCCGCCCGCAGAATGCGGACAGCGGCAACCCGCCGCCGAGGGACTTGCCGATGGTGCAGACATCCGGTACGACCCCAAAATCCGACTGGGCGCCGCCCCGGGATTTTTTGAAGGCGGTCTGAATCTCGTCAAAAAAGAGGACAATGCCAGCCGCTCGCGTCAGCTCCCGTACGCGCTCGAGATAACCGGGCACCGGTTTGATGCCGCCCCAATTGAAATTTACCGGCTCGAAAATCATCAGGGCAGTGTCATCGCCATGGTCGGCAACAGCAGCCTCCAACGCCTCGAAGTCGTTGTACGGAATCGGAACAATCAGCTCGGCGAACTCGTCAGGAATCCCCGGCGACTCGACGTAAGGGTGATCGCAGTTCGCGTCCAGGGCCGAAGGGGGCGGCTGGCCGCCGATGTAGATCAATTCGTGATAGCCGTGAAAATGTCCTTCGACACGAATAATCTTCTTGCGTCCTGTGAATCCGCGGCAGGCACGAATCAAATGCAATGTCGCCTCGGATCCGCTCGAACAAAAGCGTACACGCTCGGCACATGGGATGCAGACACAGACCCGACGAGCCAGCTCTTCGTGGTACTCCGTCTCCAAACCGTGAGGCAATCCCATTTCGATAGCCCGACTCAAGGCGGCGGCGACAGCCGGGTGGCCGTGACCGAGAAGCGCCGCACCGTGTGCACAGGACATGTCGATAAACCTTCTGCCTTCTATGTCGATAACACGAGCACCTTCGCCCGTCGCCGCGAAGACGGGCGTACCCAACGCACGGTTGACGCGGGTTGACGAGTTGACACCGCCCGGCATGACCTGCGAGGCAAGTTCGAACTGCTGCTGCGTGGTTTTCATTGGCAAAGGAATCTCATCGCGTTGAATGACATCTTTCTGTGCCAATTGGTCTCAGCCTATGTGCTTCGCCGCATGTCACTCGTAATCAACCCATTCGTAATCGATCTGCATTCTGCGGAAGTTAGCCCCAAGCTGACAATTGCCAAAATCCCGTAAAAAATCCGGGACCGGGTGCTAGGCGTTCTCATTTTGATCCCGCCGCGCCGGGATGATTTGTCGTTTTAACGTACGGCTCACTGCTACCGGCTATGCTCTCATTGCGAACCTGCACCATAATATAGGCCAGAATACCGGTTAGAAAGATGTAAGTACCAGAGAGGCTGGTAAGCAGGCAGAGCGGGATCAGCAGCCGCACAGGATTCAAGCTCCCTGTGAGACGCATATACACAATGTAGACCCCGAGCACGACCCCAACGTGTAAGGTCACCGAACCGATGAAGACAAATGCTTGTGACGGACTTTTTCGAGAGACAGAACCGCAAATGACTGAGGACCGTCTTTACCAGGCCGGCTTTACTGGACCCCTGTTTTCGTGAATGTAGCGAAAAACGGATTTGAAAATTCCCCCGGTTTTCCTCTTTGATAAATGAAGAATTAGCCGGAGACGTGAACCTATTTTATACGACTCGGAATGCAAGCCCGCAGTAATTATTCTGGGGACGGGGGACGGCGGGGTGTTGAATCAGTACTGATCAGAGTTAAATAATACTCGATGCGGAGTCCGCGTTCGGTTTTTCGTAGTAGACAATGCGGACGCTGATGACCTCACTCAACATGGGTTTCGAGCGATACGACGCCGGCTTGATCGAGACCGGCACATCGCCAATCATGTTGTCGATGCCCTTGGCCTCTTCGAACGAATTCGCAAGGCGCCATGTCGAGCCTTTTAGGGCGGCCAGTTTCCGCAGGATGGCTTCCTGATAGGTCAGCCCGATGTATGACTCTGCGAGGACGAGATCCTTGACCCACTTGCGAAACATATCTCGGTCGATTTGTCCGCTGGCCTCGCGTAACTTTTGTATCATCCCATAGATTTTTTCGGTCGCCTGATCGATGGCGTCGGACTGCTATCGCTCGTACCACGTCGTCCAGTCCACATAGGATTTCCCTGGAAACGCCTGGATCAATTCGGACATCTGCCCGACGTTGCGCGGGCGCGTGGCCTGTGAGTGCTGGTTGGTGAGATTGATGATCTGGATCGCGTATTTCGGGAACGGGAAACGCTCGCCGACGTTCGCCGCCAGTTCCTGATTGCTGACCCGCGCGACTTTTGTTGCGGACTCCGCAGCCGCGTTCTTCGGCGCATTGGCGACCATCGGTGCTGAGCAAAAGCAGAGTGGGAGTGCAAGGGCCAAAGTCAAGCAGCGTCCGCCTGACTGCGAACCAGGGATGTACACGGCATCCGGAGGAGAGGGTTAGCCGGGATATCGATCTGACAGTCACAAAGTCGCTGTCGATAATCGTACCGGCCGGGGCTCAACGGCGTGTCACGGTGAACATCGATCCGTACTCCGTCTCCCGCAGCCATCGACGGACGCGCATTCAAATCGTCGGACATGCCGGAGATCAGAGCGTTCGGCTCGGGCTCCCGATCCTCATCCGTGGACACCGGCGTTAGTGGGGTCCACTCAACATGGTACGGTTGCCGCGTGTCCATTAGGCTTGTAACAACGGCGGGCCGAAAATATCTTAACCGTATAAGAATTTGTTATGTTGAGACTCAACAGCACTTCACCCGTAATCGACCCATTGGGGTATCTCCCTAACGCAGGTGACTGCCATATGTTGTGCCTTATCTGCCTGGCCGGGCAGCGGTCAGGCTTTGGAGTGCGGCGGCTTGACGCCGCTTTCGATTGGCCACGGAGTGACCGGGGCCGTTGTGCCAGCAATTGACCGCATCTTTGTCGGCCTCGCGCAACGGCGGGTGCCAATCCTGCCCCGTCCCGCGCTAATTGAAAGCGGTGTCAAGCCAACGCACTCCAAAGGCACCCATGCGGGCGACACGATGCAGCAGACCGTTTATCGATCACAACATATCTTGGTCACCTGAGTTAAGGGGATATCCACTTCGACACATTTGTAATCGTTCCGTTCGTAATCGATGTTCGAATACAGAGCGATTACGAACGGAACGATTACGAATCACGGGAAAAAAGCCCCGGCAAAGCCGGTTAAGTCCACCTCTTACCGGCCCCGATCGCCGATGGGCTGTTGACGAGGGAGGGAGCGCGGCGCGGCAGACACGTGGGGGTTATTCATGAGTATCCGCATCAGATTCATTCGACTCACAGCAGTCATTCTCGCAATGGCTACGCTGTCAGCGGTTGATGATACATTCGGCCAACAGATCGTTTTGGAGACGACGAAGGTTCATTTCGGTAAGATTTTCGATGACCAAAAGATGTTCAAAAAGATCGGAATCAAGAATACCGGCGACAAAACGCTCAATATCAAGAACGTCAACACGACGTGCGGCTGCACGGTGGGCAAGCTGGCAAAGCGAATCCTCGAGCCCGGCGAGGAGACGGTGGCAAACATCTCCTTTGACCCGAAGGGCAAGAGAGGCGAAACCGAGAAAAAGGTAAGCTTCGTCAGTAACGATCCCGTCAACGCAGTTGTCGAGGTGACCATCGCCGCGGACGTCATGCGGGGGTGGGATTTTGAACCGAGGCGGCTGAAATTTAAAAAACTGAGTTTTCGTGACAGTTTCGACAAAGTGGTCCAGAGCTTTCTGATCACAAACAACCGGGCGGAGCCGCTCGGCATCCTCAGCCTCGACAGTCACAATCCCCACGTCACCGTCCAGAATCCCGAACCGGTGATCGTCGATCCCGGACGGAAGCACGAATTTTTTATTGCAATCGAACCGGACTTTAAACCGGCGAAGAATGTCTACGCGAAGATCGTCGTTGTTGCCAAACAGGGCGGCCGCGATGTGGGAAAGTCGCTGCCAATCACCATCATTCGTGCACGCTGATACCGATCATTGATGCGCGATTGGCGAATTTACTTGATCGCGCACACTCCTTCCTCTGCTTCCTATATAAGTATCGATATTTTCCATCCTCCGTCGACTTCTGTATTTTGGTGGACGAAAAAAATCCTGATTGCAATACCGAACAGAAAAAAAATCCAGAATTTTTTCCCGGCGCGGCTGAAAATCAGTTAGCCGATATTGATCACGGCGCCGGATCGTGATAACGGAAGCCGCTCCGGCCCTCGTAATTCGTGATGAGCAGATCATCACCGTCCCGGCCCGTGATGTAATCGGGTACCATCGAAAACTTGCCGCCGCCTGCCGGCGTATCGACGATGAAGTGCGGCACGGCATACCCGGATGTGTGGCCCCGAAGCCCGCGTATGATAGCGACGCCCGTTTGCACCGGCGTCCGAAAATGGGCGGATCCGGTTATCGGATCGCATTGCAGCAGGTAATAGGGTTTGACGCGAATTCTCAGCAGGCCATGCATGAGACGGCGGATCACGTCGACCCGATCGTTGACGCCCTGCAGCAAGACGGTCTGGCTGCCCAGCGGGATACCGGCATCCGCCAGGCGTTCGCAGGCTTGTCCGGCCTCCGGCGTCAACTCGTCCGGGTGCGTAATATGCAGGCTCATATACAACGGGTGATAACACCGGCACATGCGACAGAACGCCGGCGTGATGCGCTGCGGCAGCGACACGGGAATCTTGGTCCCGATGCGGAGCATTTCGACATGCCGAATCGAGTGCAACCGGGCCAGTAGCCATTCCAGGCGGTCGTCGTCATATATCAGCGGATCACCGCCGGAAATCAGCACGTCACGCACCGCCGGCGTGGCGGCGATGTAATCGATGCCGCGCTGCCATTGTTTTAGATTGATGTCGAACTCTGCGTTCCCGCCGACAAGCCGCGAGCGCGTGCAGTAGCGGCAGTAAACGGGACAGTGATCCGTGATCAGAAAAAGCACCCGGTCGGGGTAGCGATGGATAATGCCCGGCACCGGCGAATACTGGTCTTCGGCCAACGGGTCGTCGGTCTCGCCGGGCGAGCGCTCGAACTCATCCGGCACGGGAATCATCGTGCGACGCAGTGGCGACGTCGCATCATCGGTGTCGAGAAGCGCGGCGTAGTAGGGGGTAACACCGACGGGGAACGGGCGCCCGGGTCGCTCGACGGCCGCAAGTTCTTCCTTGGAGAGCGTGAAGACACGCTCCAGATCATCGCGTGTCCGTAACCGATGCCGCAACTGCCAACGCCAGTCATTCCAATCGTCCGGTGTCGTGTCAGGATAGAATCGCTCTCGAAAGCCGCGGGCCCGCTCGCCGACGACGAAGCCGTGGGTTTGTGAAATGTCGATCGGTTTCATTTGCTGAATTATGCGGGTCAATGTAGCATAAGCTACCGGCCTGTGAACTGCAGCGCTCGATTGTAACACAAACTTCCAGCCTGTCGATTCACAGGCCAGCAGCTTGTGCTACATTTCTGCTTGCGTCAAACCAATGTTTGGCACCGCCATTTCGTCACGGGACAAATCGGATCATTGTCCCCCGAAAAATCAAACTTCCTACGGATCACTGCAGTGGACCTGAACATCGTACTGCTGGCCCCGGAAATTCCGCAAAACACCGGATCCATCGGCCGAATGTGCGTCTGCATAGATGCGCGATTGCATCTCATCAAGCCCATGGCGTTTTCTCTTGACGAGACGCATTTGCGGCGCGCCGGACTCGACTACTGGGGAAACGTCCGGCTGTGTATCCACAATTCGTGGGATGCGTTTATGGAACAGGAGCAGCCGGAGCGGATGATGTTCGCGAGCACGAAAGCAAGGACTCCCTATTATCGACATTGTTTTCGCCTCGGGGATTATCTGATCTTCGGCAGCGAAACCAGCGGCCTGCCGGTCGCGTTCTACACGAAATACGCCGATCACCTGTACTGTATCCCGATGCCGGGCCGCCACGCCCGCAGCCATAATCTCGCCAGCGCCGTAGCCATCATCGCCTATGAAGCGCTACGCCAGATTGGGGAACTGTCCGCCACCGGCAGGACAGATTAAAGCGCTGGCCACTCAACCTGGAAAAAGCAGTTGTCCGCGGATTACGCGGATGGGCGCGGATGTTAAGATCGATGAGGAAAGGAGCTATGGTTTTT
>CAUZRT010000098.1:0-10448 GCA_963582235.1 Lentisphaeria bacterium | reverse complement strand
CGCAACCTGATTCCGGTGCTCACTCTCGCCGTCCATCCGTCGCAATAGCAGTTCCGCATGACCAAGAATCGCCGTCAATAAATTGTTGAAATCATGAGCGATACCACCGGCCAGGCGTCCCACGGCTTCCATCTTCTGCGATTGATGAAACTGGTTTTCTAGCTCGCGAAAAGAGGTGATATCCTGAAGCTGCGAAATGAAATACCGGGGTGCGCCGCGGGTGTCCCGAACCAGCGACACGTTTAATAGACCCCAGACCAGATGGCCGGCCTTGTGCACGTAACGCTTTTCGACCTGGTAAGAATCGACTTTTCCAGCCAACAAGCGCGCCCTCTGCGCGCCGTCAACCGCGTGGTCCTCTGCATACGCCAACTCCTGAAGCGAAGTCCGTGCCAATTCGGCCTCATCGTACCCGAGCATGTTGCACAGCGCCGGATTGACTTGCAGCCAGCCACCGTCGATTCCCGTAAGGGCCATGCCGATCGGGGCATCGCCAAAGGCGCCGCGAAAGCGGTCCTCACTTTCGCGCAGGGCGTCGATCGCGCGGATCCGATGCGTAATATCATGCAGAACACCGATCACCTTGATGTCGCTTCCGTTGCCGCTGGGCACCGGCTTGCCCTGCAGATTGACGATCCGCACTGAGCCATCGATGAGAACGACCCGATGATCGATGTTCAAGGAAAAGGCGACCGTATGCACGGCATGGAACGCTGAAGCAACACGGTCGCGATCATCGGCATGAACCCGTTTCAGATAACCTACGGAGGTTGAATCGAAATAATTGCGATCGACGCTGAGGATGCGAAAGACCTCATCCGAGCAGACCAGGCTATCGTCCGCCAGTGACCATTGCCATGTACCCGATCGGGTGATACGCTGCATATCCTCCAATCGTGCGTCGGCATCGCTTAATCGGCGGCACACGTCCCGGTGACATAGGATTCGGCGGATCGCTGCCAGAATGAGCGCCGGGATCACGGGCCTTGCCAGAACCTCGACATCGTCCTCCCCGGCAAGTGACGGCAACCGAGGGTCATCAGGTTCGGCGATCAGAAGCCAGACCGGTGATCGCCCGGAAAATGACCGCCGGACGCATTGGCGTAATTCCAGGACATCCAGCGTCTGTGACCCGAGATCACCAATCAGGAGTTCCGGCTGGAGCCGGTCCAACGTCAAAATATCCGTGGCCGTTGCTGGATCTAACGGCATCAAGCGAATATCGCCCGTACTCAATCCGCTGTGAATCACGTCCTCCAAAGCGGGATCGGTCAGGACAATGGCGGGCAGCGAAGAGACCGGTTGATCTGGCGTCTCGTTCATGGTGGCTGGCGTCAAGGGATCAGTTTACAGCGGTCCAGGAAATCAATGCATTTTGGTCCATTTCGAGTTAGCGCAGAAACTGTTCCGAATCTACTGACATATGTTTGGGAACTCGGATTGCCGGCAGGTGCATGCCTCCCACGTTGGTTCCAATCCAATAGCTGGGCGCTCCGCGGGCGGCCATTGTGTGACAGAAATCCTACCATTACGGTAGGACCGGACGGCCGCACTCTGGGAGGCAGCGTCCCATCCGTCAGCTGCCGGAAGTGCCGCCAAAACCGCGTCCACGAAATCCCAAGTTTCTCAGGAACGCCCGGCAATCCGCCACGCGCCTCACTTATCACTGTCTGACACTCTGCGGCCGAACCAAAGGCAACATTCGAAGCCACCGGAGCGGCAAAGGATTGTGATTGCCTCTCCGTCAGCCGACGGATCACGCGATCTTACGTGACTCACGTGGCTGAACACCCGAGTATCCGACGCCCCCCCAGACACCCTATGCGACCTCCGCAAACGCCTCGCGTGCCGCGACCACGGTAGCCTCAATGATTTCATCCGTGTGCGCCAGGCTCATGAATCCGGACTCGTACTGGGACGGCGCCAGGTATACGTTCCGCTTCAACATTGCATTGAAAAATAACCCAAAACGCGCCGTATCGGCATCTTCCGCGGCCTCCCAGCTGGACACCGGCACGGCGCTGAAGAAATTACAGAACATGGTCCCTATCCGCGACTGATAGACCGGAACGCCGCAGGCCTCAGCCGCTTTCCCCAGACCGTCGCACAGTCGGCCGGTGCGGGCCACGAGATCGTCGAAGACACCGGGTCGGCGCAGGATCCGCAGTGTCTCGAGTCCGGCCGTCATGGCCAACGGGTTGCCGCTTAATGTACCGGCCTGATACATAGGCCCCAGGGGTGCGACGATCTTCATGATTTCATAAGGTCCGGCAAATGCCCCGACCGGGAGCCCGCCGCCAATCACTTTTCCAAGTGTCGTCAAGTCCGGGAGGACATCGTAGTACGCCTGCGCACCCCCGAGCGCAACGCGGAAGCCCGTCATGACTTCGTCGAAGATGAGCAACGCGCCGGCACTCCGCGTCAACTCCCGCAGTCCCTGTAAGAATCCTTCGGCCGGCAGCACCACACCCATGTTGCCGGCCACCGGCTCGACAATGACGGCCGCTATTTGGCCACAATTCGCCTCGAACAGGGCACGAACACTATCGATGTCGTTAAACCCGGCGATCAGCGTGTCCTGTGCCGCGCCGCTCGGGACGCCGGGACTGTCCGGCAGGCCCAGAGTAGCAACGCCGGATCCGGCACGCACAAGCAGCATGTCCCCATGCCCGTGATAACACCCCGCGAACTTGACGATTTTCGCACGCCCCGTGCACGCGCGTGCCACACGCAGTGCGCTCATTGTTGCTTCGGTTCCCGAATTGACAAAACGGACAAGCTCGGCACTGGGAACCAACTCGCAGACCACCTCCGCCAATTCCGTCTCCAAAGCCGTCGGGGCACCGTAGCTGGTGCCGCGTGTCGCAGCCTGCTGCAGCGCCTGCACGATGTCCGGATGTGCATGGCCAAGAATTAGCGGACCCCAACTCAGGACATAGTCGATGAACCGATTGCCGTCAACATCGTGCAAATAAGGCCCCTCGCCCCGATCGATAAACAGCGGTTCGCCGCCGACGCCCCGAAAGGCGCGCACGGGCGAGTTGACACCGCCCGGCAGACAGCGTTGTGCCGCCGCAAACAGCGCTTCAGATCGCGTTCTGTTCATTGCCTCAGGCCTGCGAATTTTTGAACCCGGACCGCATGGCGGTGAAGGATCACCGCATGTCCACCGGATGATGATGCGGACCGCCGAGCGCTGCGAGACTCGCAAAGCAAATCCTTTACCGCTCCGGTGGCCTCGAATGTTGCATTCGCCTCGCCGTTTGGGTATTCAGCGACGTGATGTTCCGTTTTCAGCCGTCCGTCAGCCGACGGATCACGTACCACGTGCTCCCGCATACGGGAAGGTCATTTGATATTCAGCGAGGTTCTGACGATGCCAGTTTTGGCAGCCAGAAACAATACTTGTAATCAATCTATTCGTAATTTATCCATTCGTAATCGATGCTTGGCTGGCCGTCGATTACGAGTGGGTTGATTACGAGTTGTTTCAGGATCGTGCTCGTAATATTATTCCATTCTTCCATCAACCACTGCCCTACCCATTCCTCGCTTCCTCGACGACACGCTCGGCCGTTTTCCGTCCCCAATAGATGCAGTTGGGAATACCGCCGCCGCGATAGGCACAGCCGGCGAAATGGAGACCAACGCAGCTTTTCTCTGCTAGCTTTTCAATTGCGTCGATCCGCTCCTGATGCCCAACATCATATTGAACATTGCCCTTAGGCCACCGGTAAACACGCTCGAGATCCGGCGCCGCGTCAATGTTCATGACCTGTTTAAATTCGTCGCGCACCAGACGGATCAAATGCTCATCGGGAAAATCGAGCAGTTCCTCGTTCCGGTACCCGCCCAGGAACGCCCGCAACAGTACCTTTTCGGTGGGTGCACGATCCGCGAATTTGCTCGACACCCACGAACATGCCAACAACCGGCACTCTTCCCGTTTCGGCACGACAAATCCGTACCCGGCAAGTTTGTGATTCACTTTGGCCTTGGCATAGGCGAGCGACACCGTCGCCGACGAATGATACCGAATCGCCCGCAGTCGCTCCGCCAGGGCGCTGTTCAACGGTGCCAGTAATTCCGCCGCCACAAACGCCGGTGTCGCCATGACAATGGCATCGGCGGCCAAACAGCGCCCGGATCCGAGGTGGACTTGAAACCGTTTCCTTGCCGCCGGGTCGTACTGGATCCGGGCGACCCCATCCCCGGTGATCAGAGTACCGCGCAACGCTTTGACAAGGGCGTCGACCAATTCGTACATACCGCCGCGAAGGGCCATGAACAGAGGCGGCCGCTCACCGTTGGCGGCAGCCCGGCGACGATTTGCGAGTGCCGCCTTGATGAGGCTGCCGTATTTCTGTTCCATATGGAGAAATCGCGGAAAGGTGGTGCGTAAACTCAAGCAGTCCGGATCTGCACCGTAAATGCCCGCCAGCAGCGGCTCGGCGATTTTTTCCACAGCCTCACGCCCCAGCCGACGGCTAACAAACTCACCGACACTCACATCGCCGTTGTCAGCGGCTGCCGGCAGCACCCAGTCCAACGCCATTCGCAGCTTGCCCCAGGGCGAAAACAGCGGGCTCGTGATGAACGGCATCAACCGCGTCGGGACCAGCAATGCAAAGCCGTCCGGCAGCGGCCGTAAACAATTCTTCTGCAAGACATAGGTCTGACGGTTTTGTTCTTGCGAGCCGATCAGACGATCCTGCAGCCGGAGATCGGCGCAGAGATCGTTCGCCCAGGGCTTAAGCATAATGAATGAATCGGGCCCGCCTTCGATCGTCAAACCGTCCGTCTGCTCAGTAACAATCTTGCCACCGAATTGCCGACCTGACTCCACCAAGGTGTATGTGATCGAAAACTCCGACTGGCGCTGCAAATAGTACGCCGTCGCCAGACCCGCGATCCCGCCGCCAATGATGATAACATGACCAATCATGGAATGAACGGATGATGGTCCATGGTTTATGGGTGACTACTTAAACTCCCGTCCAAGTCGCCAATCGTCCTCGTCCTTGACGGTCGATTCGAGGACGAGGACGATTCGGTGTAGTCGTTATCCACCGTTCCATCATTCCTCCAACCATCTGCATGCGTCCCGGGCGTGATAAGTAAGTATAAGATCGGCGCCGGCCCGTTTTATGGCCGTCAAGACTTCCAGCACGATCCGGGGCTCCTCGAGCCAGCCATTGGCGGCCGCGGCTTTGACCATGGCGTACTCGCCACTGACGTTGTAGGCGGCAACCGGCAGGTGACATTGTTCCCGGGTCTGACGAATAACGTCGAGATAAGCAAGTGCGGGTTTCACCATAATTATGTCGGCACCCTCAGCGACATCGAGACCAACCTCGTGTGAGGCCTCCCGAACATTCGCCGGATCCATCTGATAACTCTTGCGATCCCCACACTTCGGCGCGCCGGCAGCGGCCTCGCGAAACGGCCCGTAAAAGCCGCTGGCGTATTTTGCCGCGTAGCTCATGACCCCAACACCCGCGAAACCGGCACCGTCCAAAGCCGTGCGAATGGCACGCACCATGCCGTCCATCATGCCGGACGGAGCGACGAAATCGGCACCGGCCTGCGCATGAGAGACGGCGACCTTCTGCAGAATATCGAGGGTTTCATCGTTCAGAATATCTTCGCCCTCGAGCAGGCCGCAATGGCCGTGGTCGGTATATCCGCACAGGCAGACATCGGTCATGACGAGCAGGTTACGGCATTGGGACTTCAGTGCCCGGACCGCTTCCTGGATGATGCCGTCGGGTGCGAAGTTTTCAACACCAACAGGATCCTTCTCCCCTGGAATGCCGAAAAGAATTACGCCCGGGATCCCCAGTTCGGCAGCCTCCGTGCCTTCCTCGATCAGCCGGTCCACGGAGAGCTGCGCGATACCGGGCATCGATGCGATCGGATTGGCTACCCCTTGCCCGTGCACAACGAACATGGGGTAGATGAAATCGGACGGTGCCAGGCTCGTCTCGCGAACCATGCTGCGCACACCGGCCGTCGAACGAAGTCTGCGTGGGCGTATGATTGGTGTCATGGTATCATCTCGGCGGCGCTGTCCAACCGGATGTGCGGCTGCCGTACGGTGGGAAAGCGGATCAGAAGATCGACTCGAGCCCCACCTGTTTGCAAAGTTCATTGGCCACAATTCGATCTCACTTCCGATGCCGCTTATATCGGCACTGCCTTCCGACCGTTTGGGTAAATAGAGTGGTTGCTCCCTTCTCGGAGCATCATCAACCCATTTCGGTCGAAATGCCGGATGATGTCACACCGTTTGACGGACATTGTTTCCGTCCACGGGCAGTTTCTCGATAAGTTCGTTGCCGGCCGAGATCTCCTTTCCGAGATCGCGGTAGGCGAAAACAATTTCTTCCGGAGCATCACGGAGCAGGTTCCGGAAGTCCTCCAAATCTGTCCCCTCGGTAACGACTTCCGACCATTCAACCAGCTACCCATGTACCCGGAATCGATCCTGATATATTTCGCGGTATAATTACACAGAATAATGGTCTCTCGGTCAGGCGCCCGAATTACAACAGTCAATATAATGCGTGTTCCGGCGCCATGCGAGGTGAACTCCGTCGGCTATTGGCGAGTTCCAACTCCGTCGAACTCCGGATCGATTTGAGCTTACGCCAGAGTTCACAACAGGGGAGGAGATCGATAGCGTTCGCGATAGGGGTTGACGACGCGGGTTGTGGATTCCGCGGCCGAGAGGCAAGTGTTAAACATTCGAGTGGGGAGAGGCAGATGGAGGCAACGGCGAATATGCCGCGCCTCATCGCCGACAAACGATTGACGCACAACCGACGCACTGTAAGCCGTGAATACGGTTAAACAGCAGCTTCGGCATACCGGGCACCTACACCGGTGATCGCCTCGCGCGCGTATCTTCAAATATATACTACAACCCCGCGCACAAATGGTAGGTCGACCCGCTGGCCGTAACGGTTCAGAAGCCGATGTGAAGGAAAGATCCAGAAAATAATTCGGACCCGGAAAGGCAGGATGATTTTGATTGGAAACTGGAGACTTGAAACGGGCGGGGCGTCGACGAGAGGCGATGATCTATAGTGGTGGTGGACTCGGGAAGATCGGCAGAATAATTAGGGCGGAGCCCGACGAATCCAGGTACGGCGCAGTCGGTCGAAGATTGGCAATTCACTCAATCCCCTGCCCTGCCAGCCAGCGTTCCGCGTCCAGAGCCGCCATGCAGCCGGTACCGGCAGCAGTCACTGCTTGGCGGTAGTAGCTGTCCATGACATCGCCGGCGGCAAACACGCCTTCGACACTGGTCGCGGTGCGGAAATTATCGGAACAGACGATGTAACCCTTATCGTCCAATGCCAAAGCCCCTTCGAGAAAATCCGTGTTTGGCGTATGCCCGATGGCGACGAATAGTCCGCCGCACTCGACGTCCCGTTCCTCACCGCTCTGTGTATCCTGAAGACGCACACCGGTAATCACGTCATCGCCCAAAACATCAATGACGACCGAATTCCAGACCACTTCCGCCTTCGGACTCTCCAGGATACGCTGCTGCATGATCTTGCTGGCCCGCAGTTCCTCACGCCGGTGCACGACCGAGACCTTCGAGGCGAACTTGATCAAATAGCTTGCCTCTTCCATGGCACTGTCGCCGCCGCCGACGACCACCAGATGCTGATCCCTGAACACTGGCAACGCACCGTCGCATACGGCGCAGGCACTGACGCCGCCGCCGGACTGCGCCAGGCGCTGCTCGTTGGGCAGCCCCAGCCAGTTGGCGCGGGCGCCGGTCGCCACGATAACCGCCTGCGCTTCGACCGTTTCATCATTGGTGGCGTCGAGCCGGAATGGGCGGTTGCTGAAGTCGACCCGGGTAATATCGTGGGTCTTGATTCGCGTCTCGAAACGCTCGGCCTGCTTGCGAAACGCCATCATCATTCCCTGCCCATCAACGCCCTCGGCGAAGCCCGGATAGTTCTCGACTTCGGTGGTAAACATCAATTGTCCGCCCGGAATCATTTCCTGTGACGGCTTACCCTCGAAGACGAACGGATCGAGGTTGGACCGCGCCGCGTACACAGCCGCGGTCCACGCCGCCGGCCCGGATCCGATGATCACAATTTTCTCTGGCATGTTGGTATCCTTTTACTCGGAAAATTGGTGTTCGTTGTTTCCGCTAGCGGCGGACAATGTCGAATGCCATGGCAGGGTTTTCCGCCACTGTCTGGCGCTGCCGGTTTTGGCAGACCGGAACGGAGATCTTACTCTCTCCTCTTACGTCTATGTGGCAATGGGATTAAGAGGTGAGATTAAGAGTTTGTTCCAAGAGAGTGAAAGATGGTCCACACCATCAATAATTTCAAGAGCGGAGGCCGATCAATGCTGCGCGCATGCCGGCGAGCCGGACCGATCATTCGCCCTATGCGATCCGCTCGAAATCCCGTTCTCCCGATTTATCGAGAAATCACTTGCAATTCGACACCAAGACTCGTTTACCATATAAATTTTAATTCCACGCAATCCCCAGCCAGCCATTGGCCGATGTTGCGTTTGTTTTGATCGAACTCGACGCCGACAAGATGGATGGCTTTGCCGGTGCCAAGATATTTCTCGAAATAGCGTTTTTCTTTGATCTACGCCTAAAGACTTTCCCTGGTGTCGTTGAGCTTGAATTCAAAGACAAAGACCGCGTCGGCGGTGTGGATGACGGCGTCGACGCGGCCTTTGTTTGTCCGCACCTCAGCGTCTATACACATGCCGAGGAAAGTGAAAATTAGGCAGAAAATCGACTGGAAGTAGTTGCCTTCGGCTATTGCTTTGAAATTCTCACTTCTCGAGCTGGATTTCATAGGGGGTATTGGCGAAGAAGACCCGCAGGACGTCGAAGAAGCGATCGGGGTTGCCTGCAGTCAGCGCTCTTCGTACAATCGATAGATGTGCGACGGCACCGGCTCACGCTCGACCGTCGCG
The DNA here is from genome assembly GCA_963582235.1 of Lentisphaeria bacterium. Classification (GTDB taxonomy): domain Bacteria; phylum Verrucomicrobiota; class Lentisphaeria; order JABSQK01; family CAJWLW01; genus CAUZRT01. The sequence goes on along the minus strand of CAUZRT010000098.1, from coordinate 1,475 downwards.
TACCGTTCGACGAGACACTCGGAAAAGTTGCGACGCACTTCGTTATTCGGAAAGTCCAGGCGACACAGGCCCGAGCCGGCGTCGTAGTCTTAAATGGTCAGGTAGCCGGTCTGAAAAAGCAGCAGTAACGGCTTGAGATGCTCGATCTCATACGCAGCAAAGGCACTGTCGCCGACCTCCAGACGGCTAAGCTACGGCCAGTCAGTTTACCACCGGCAAAGCCGGTGGCTTGAGGAAGCCGCCTTAAAGGGGGCTGGAGTTTCAGGTGGTTCCATCGACGTACGTCAGATTCAGTTCGCCCCGGTCACCGCGATCGAACTTTACCTCGTTGCCGATTCACCGACGGATTGCCGAACATGAACTTCTGAAGGTACTTGCGGCACGACCCCAATGAGATTAGTTAAAATCCGGCCGGCTGTGTGATAGGCTTTGCCAGTCATTCATGGGTCAGTTCTCCGTCTTTACCCCCCGCCAGGGGGTGCATCGGTGGACTGCACCCCGTTCTAATCACCCTAAAACGGCACAGCCTTTTCGAGTCTCACCAGCAAAGCCGGTGGTTTAATTTTGCGTAGCAAAATTAACGGCGGTCGAAGGGATTTGCCGCCCCTGGGAAAGACGAGATTCATGCCGTCACAGCGCGGCACGATCTGCTTTTTATCCTCTTGAACGTTCACCCGCCAAACTCTCCCGACATTCTCACCGTTTTCCCGACCCTTCCGGTTTCGGGGCCGGACCGATGGACAGCAGCTCGACATCAAAAACCAGGGCAGAGTTTGGAGGAATGCTGGGGCGGCCGCGCTCGCCGTAGGCCAGATTCGGCGGAATGGCAAACTTGTACTTGCTGCCGACCGCCATAAGTTGCAGGCCTTCGGTCCATCCCTTGATGACGCCGTTCAACGGAAACGAGGCGGGTTCGTTGCGTTTGTAGGAGCTGTCGAATTCCGTGCCGTCGATCAATGTGCCGCGATAGTGAACACTGACCGTATCCTTGGCTGTCGGTTGCGGCCCGTCGGCCGCCGTCAGAACGGTGTACTGCAAGCCGCTGTCAGTGGTTGCCCAGCCGTCTTTCTTACCGTTTTTCTCGAGGTATGCATTCGCCAGCTTGATATTCGCTGTCGCCTCGACCTTCTGTTTCTTTTTCTGTTCCGCCTGCTGCTTCTGAAAGAAATCGCGTTGGACCTGCTGCGCCTTCTGCTGGGTCATCAACGGTTGATTTCCGTTGAGCGTATCATCTATGGCGCGCATAAAAATCGCCATGTCGAGGTCGGCTTCGAATCGTGCCAGGCGGCGGCCGACCTGCATACCCAGCGCGTAACTTAACTCCGCTTCCGGCATCTCCAGTTTCACTTCCTGAGCCGTCACACTGAGGGCAACGCCAATGCTTACGATTGAGATTGCGAGAAGTTTGCGTGTCATTCCAGTCTCCTGTTGGTCGATGTTTTTGGAGGCCCTTTCGAAGGTCTGTGAAAGCGCAA
>CAUZRT010000097.1:0-10542 GCA_963582235.1 Lentisphaeria bacterium | reverse complement strand
CCGCAAACGCAATGGCCTCCTTGAACGATTCATCCGTCGGTTCGACACGTACGCGATCAAAAAGATCGTAGGCGATGCCCTGCGCCGCAACGGCCTCGAGCGCCGTGGCAACAGGCGGCAGTTCGCGAAGAATTGGATCGGTCAGAACCATCACCCGCTTGGCGCCCAAATCGGCGAGGTCCATGCCGATTTCACGGGTGACACCGGTCCCGTAGCGCAGGTTTGAAGTCGCTAGTTCAAATGCCGTTTCGTTTGTCATGATCTCAACTCCCTGGATTCATTAAATAGCACGATCACCTGCATCCGATACATCATAACATGATGTCGATCCAATTTCACTCCGAGTCGACAAAATCCAATCGAGACGAACCGAATTGCAACCTTTGTGCAGTTGTCTATAATACTGGTTGCCTAAATATTTTTCCGCACAGATGTTCGATCGTATTTATGAATCCATATAGAAAGGGACGTGCTATGGACTGGTATTACGCTGATGGCAAAAATCATGTCGGCCCAATGAATGAAGAAGTGTTGGACGGGCTCGCGTCGGAAGGAACGATCAACGCACAGACGCTTGTGTGGGCGGAGGGCATGGCGGAGTGGCAGCCATACGCCGCGGCGAGAGCAGCAGGCGCACCGGCCGCTGTAGCGGCTGCCGCATCCGTCGACGGCGCAGCTGAATTCGCCTGTGCAGAATGCGGCCAGCAATTCCGTAGCGATGATATGGTTCAGTATGGGCAGTCCTGGGTCTGCGCCAGATGTAAGCCGGCCTTTGTCCCGAAGTTGACGGGGGGCGAAGCCGTTGCCCTGAGCGTTCAATTCGGCGGCTTCTGGATTCGTTTTGCTGCCAAGTTCCTCGATTGGATCGTGCTATGGATTGTTAACATGACCATCTCGTTCGTGTTGAGTATGTTCATCGGGATGGGTAACGGCGAACCCAATGCAACACTGGCGTTTTTGTCTATCGTGCTGCCGCTCGTAGTCAACATCGCCTACGTGACATGGTTCCTTGGGACCTACGCGGCAACCCCGGGAAAAATGGCGTGTGGCCTGAAAGTTATCACGGCCGACGGCGGACGAGTGAGCTATGCCCGAGCCTTCGGCCGCTTCTTTGGCGAATGGTTGAGCAGTATGATACTTGGTATCGGCTACATTATTGCCGCATTCGACGATGAAAAGCGGACCCTGCATGATCGTGTGTGCAATACGCGGGTGATCCGAAAATAGGCAATACGGCAATGCACTCCGAACTCCTGACCTGTGCCAAATGCAATGTGTCACTATTGGCTGCGTCGCCGGCACTGTTGGACTTTGTGCCGTGTGGGTCATGCCGCGGGCGTTCACGTATCCATGTATTCCCCGCGTTTCTTTGACGACGTGGCGGTGGGGAGGTCCGGGGATAACGTAACCACCAAAACGAAATCCAACTGTTTTTATCACCCGAAAAAACGCGCTGCGTGTCACTGTGAAAGTTGTGGGTGTTTTCTATGTGCCTTATGCCAATTCGAACTTGATGGTAAGAGATTCTGTCCGGCCTGTGTCGAGAAGGGAAGTGAGGACCACCGATTAAATTCATTGACAACGGGGCGGGCACTCTACGACGAGATCGAGCTCTCCATGGCAGTCCTCCCCGTGATCTTTATCTTCACATTGGTATTTACGATTGTCACGGCGCCGCTGACCATCGTTTTCGCCATTCGTACGTGGAAGAAACCGACGAGTATAGTGCCGCGATCAAAGCTCCGCTAGCTGGGCCGTCCAGTTAATCCGGGCGATCAGCCCCGATCTTGCGGGCGCATTCTGGACCGTCTGGTATTTTGCCGTGTCGATCGGCTATGGGGTGGGTACCGAATGGTATTGGCGGGGGCAAACGCTCGGCAAGCGCATCCTGCGTCTGCGAGTAATTGACGAACAAGGCTTGCAGTTGCGATTCAGTCATATTGTCGCTCGCAATTCATTGCGATTCGTCGATTCGCTGCCGGCGTTTTATCTGGTCGGTGGCGTTACAACATCCCTTGTCAGCCGCCGGGCCCAGCACGTCGACGACATTGCTGCACATACGATTGTTGTGCGACGCCCGAAAATGTCGGAGCCGGATTTAGACCAGATCATACCGGATAAGTTTGATTCCTTTCGTGAATATCCACACATCGCGGCCCGTCTGCGCCAACATGTCAGCCCACGGGAAGCCGGCATCGTGATTCAAGCATTGCTTCGTCGCGATAATCTTGAGTCGCAAGCCCGCGTCCATCTGTTCAACGCCATCGCATCACATTTTCGCGCCACCATCGAATTTCCCGAGGAAGCAACGTTGGGGCTTTCAGACGAACAGTACGTCCGAAACATTGGCGACGTGCTCTTCCGGGCGCAAACAAGGCAAGCAAAACCTCGGTCTCCCAACACATATCCACCGACGAACTTGTAGCAAATCGGCAAGCGAGATTCCGGGACGACCCTAGACGCCCTGCTGATTGCGCAACACGATATCATCCGTTGCCTGCGCCGTCGTCACCAGGTGCCCCGGCAACGGCAGGAGACGCTCGTGGATGGCATCGAGGATCCACTCCTTTTGCGGGAAGAACGCCGACTCCATCTCAGCCGGCGGCGTGATCCAATTACGTGATCCGACAACAACGGGCGGGCCATCGAGTTCGTCGAAGGCAAGCTGGGTTATGTTCGAGGCCATCGTGTGCAGAAAAGAGCCGCGCTCACAGGCATCGGACGCCAGCACGACTTTCCCCGTCTTGCGCACGGAGTCGACGATCCGCTCATAATTCAAAGGATTAATGAAGCGCGTATCCATGACCTCCGCCGCAAGGCCGTAAGACTGCGCCAGCACGTCCGCGGCTTCCAGCGCCTTGTACAACGTGGCGCCGATGGTGACAATGGTCAGATCCTGCCCTTCCCGGACGCGGCTCGGTTCGCCTTCCGAAACTTCATAATAGTCCTCCGGCACACCGCCTTCCACGATCGTCTCGCCGATATCGTACAAGCGCTGACTCTCGAAAAAAACAACCGGGTCCGTTCCCCTCAGTGCCAGGTTCATCATGCCTTTGGCATCGTACGGCGTCGCCGGAAACATCACTTTCAACCCGGGAATATGCGCCAGCAGCGACGACCAGTCCTGTGAATGCTGCGCACCATACTTGCTTCCGACCGAAACACGCAGGACCAGCGGCATCGACAGGACCTTGGCCGACATCGCCTGCCACTTGGCCATCTGGTTGAAGATCTCGTCGCCGGCGCGCCCCATGAAATCGCAATACATCAGTTCGGCGACGACGCGGCCGCCGGCCAGCGCATAGCCGACCGCGGTCCCGGCAATGGCCGCTTCCGATATGGGCGCATTGAAGAGCCGGTGATACGGCAGGCACTCCGTGAGCCCCCGGTAGACGCCAAAGGCGCCGCCCCAATCCCGGTTCTCTTCGCCATAGGCTATCATCGAGGAATCTTTGTAGAAGCGATGCAACAATGCCTCGAACAGGGCATCTCGAAAGGCAACGACACGCGCCTTCGGCAGCGGCTCGCCATCGGCGTCGAAAGCCGAACGTGACTTCTTGGCAATGGCCTGCACTCGGGGATTGCGGCTCTTGCTCATCAGAACCCGCGGCTTGCCCTTGAGCATCCTGTCGACGCTGCCGTTCGAAAACATCAACTCGCCGATGGCATCGGTCGTCGTATCGATCCGTGGTGAATGGGTGAGCGACGACGCCAACGACAGAGATTTCCGGACCTTTGCCACCGCCCATTGCTGCACCTTCTCGAGGGCAGCTGCGGTAGCGATATTGTTCGCTGCCAGGTATCGGCCGAACCGTGTGAGACCGTCGTGCCGCTCCCAGAGCTCGATCTCTTCTTTCTGTCGATACGACGACGCATCGGACGGCGAGTGGCCGGAGAACCGATACGTGACCGTGTCGAGAAGGACCGGGCCGCGACCGGCGACAAGCAATTCTCTTTTGCGCACGACAGCATCGGCGACCGCGAGCGGATCGTAGCCATCGACACGCTCGGCATGCAGGGCGTCGGCATTGACCCCGGCGCCGATACGGGCAAGGACCCCGACGCCCATGGTCTCGCCGAGCGGCTGCCCGCCCATGCCGTAAAAATTATTGATGAAATTGAAGAGGATGGGCGGTGCGCCGCCGATCTCCGGATCCCATAGGGTCCGGTACTGGTCCATGGCTGCAAAGGTCATCGCCTCCCACGTCGGTCCGCAACAGGCCGCCGAATCACCGATATTCGCGATGACGATCCCCGGCCGGCGATTGACTCGCTTGAACAATGCCGCACCCGTTGCGATGTCCGCGGAACCGCCGACAATGGCGTTGTTCGGCATGCTGCCGAACGGTGCGAAGAACGCATGCATGGAGCCGCCCATGCCTTTGTTGAATCCGTTTTCGCGGCCGAAAATCTCGGCCAGTGTCCCGAACAGAATGAAATCGACGGCTAGATCCTTGACGGCTCCGTTTGTTCTTTCCGTTTCCACTATCCGCAAGGCGCGGCCGTCCATATAGCCTTCCATTACGGCCATCAGCTTTCGGCCGCTGAGTTTATCGATGGCCGACAGACACTTGGCAATGATCTCGCCATGGCTGCGGTGGGACCCAAAAATGAAATCGTCGATATCGAGATTCACACAGAGACCGACAACCGCGGCTTCCTGGCCAATGGAAAGATGGGCTGGCCCCTGGTGGTCGTATTCGATCCCGTGATACCTGCCCTGGGTCTTGATCTCATTGAGCATCGACTCAAACTCGCGGATCAGAACCATATCGCGGTACATGTTCTTCAGCTTGCGGTGGCCAAACTGCTTCACTTCCCGTTTCGGATTTGGCTTGTAGCGATTGATCGGAATTTCAGACAAAGACAGCGTCCCGGGCTGTCGGACATCTTGGGGATCGATTATGATTGATTTTGGCATATTTCGTTTGTCCACAAAAAAATAAAAAACTCACATCGCCCAGATGCCATCGAGATTGCCGAGCGTCTCGCTCAAAGCCTTGAGGAAACGGGCGGCGGGCGCGCCGTCGACAGCCTGGTGATTCACGGTCAATGAAAGGCTCATGAATTGCGCGAACTGCGTGTCGGCGTTCACGGCGATCGGCCGCGGTCTGATCACGCCGACACCGAGAATAGCGACCTGTGGCGGATTCAGAACCGGTGTGAATGCCTCGACGCCCAGGTTGCCGAGATTGCTGACGGTGAAGGTGCCGCCCTTCAAATCATCCGGCGCCGCGCGGCCATCGACGCAGGCTTCCCGCAGACGATCCGCAGCTTGCGAAAGTTCACGCAACGACAATGTCTCCGCATCGCTGATAACCGGCACCATAAGCCCGCGCGGCGTATCGACGGCAAATCCAAGATTCACCCGATTGTACTGAAGAATCCGGTCGCCGAGAAAAAGGCTGTTCAAATTCCCGAACTCCTTCAGAACCTTGATGACCGCGAAATGAACGATGTCGTTTATCGTGATCCGGCGCAGCGTTTCATCGGTTTCGCCTTTCAGCCGGCGGCGATAGGCGAGCATCGACTCGGCGCTTGCCGCCCCCGTCAATGTGAACTGGGCCGTTGTCTGCAGCGACTGCAGCATTCGATCGGCGATCACCTTGCGTATGCGCTCCACCGGAATCTCCCGCGCCGGCGCCCCGGGGACGTCAGCGGGGGTCATAGTGATGAGACCGGGCGACGACCTTCGCAGCGGTCCCGTCACATCGGTCACTGGAGCGTCGGATGCGGTCGCCAGAGCAGCGAGAACATCGCGTTCGATGATGCGGCCGCCGGGCCCCGAACCGGACAGCGCCAAAATGTCGATACCGTTTGCAGCAGCCGTCCCCAAGGCTCGGGGTGAGGCTTTGCAGCGACCTTCGGAGTTGGGCGGCACCGGCGCCGTTGCCGGTCCGGCGTCCGCATCCGACTCTGCGGCGACCGTGGGCGCGTGGGCACCCTCAGCGACCGTCGCGCCTTTCCCGGCGGCCGGCGGAGATTCGCCGCGCGCGGGGCGCAGATCCTCGCCGTCCTCGTCGGGCGCCCCGACCACCGCGATTGCCGTCAGTACCGGGACATCGGCACCCTCGGGAAAAAACGTTGCAAGCAGGACGCCGCTTTCCGGCGTCTCGACTTCGAACGCTGCTTTATCAGTTTCGACCTCACAAATCGTTTCACCGGCATCGACCGGATCGCCCTTGTGCTTCTTCCAAGCCGTAATCTGGCAGGTCTCGACCGACTGTCCCTGGCGCGGCATTAGTATCGGTGTAGCCATCGTTATCATCCCGAGCAGCCACGAGACAGGGCGTTGCCGACCCGATAATCGTAGCTTTTGCGAACGGCCTCCATCATGTCCGTGGCGCATTCATCCACTTCCACGATCCACTACTCGGCGATTCCCTCGTTGATTTCGGAAATGACATGGAAGTCCATTTTTCCGTCGCCGGCGGGGAGCATGGGTTCGCCTTTCACGTACAGACCATCCTTGATTGTAAATCAGCGGTTCCCGGCAGCCCAGCCGCGACAGAACACCAATGGGATCGACCCCCGCGGTCTGTGTCCAGTACGTATCTATCTGAAAACGGCCGGTGGAGTCCAGATGCTCGAGTACGATGTCGAAGATAAGCCGATCATCGATCTTTCCGAACTCCCATCAATGGTTATAAATCCCAAAAATAAAACAAGTTACCACAGCACCAACACTTGCTTCATTGAATTCATCACACGCCTCCCGAATTCGATCTACAGTGCGAAAAGGTTCGAGCGGCTTCCCCGATATAATTTGGGCACACCCAAGGTTGCCGCCGTCTCCAGCGTTTCCGACTTCTGCTCTCCAAGGGGCAGCGTAAAATGGGCGCAGGGTACGTGCAATTCGAGATCCCGGAACAGCTTCACCCCCTTTTCGACGGTGTTCCCAGAGAATGCGCTACCGGGTTCGGAACCGACATATCCGATTTCCGCGATGCGCACGATCACAATCCTCAAAATCGACTGACAGTTCCTCCCGAACCGTGTACAATTGCAATGCGATCGGTGGCCGCATTAAGTGCTCCCCCCGTTCTTCGATAATGGACTGCCCTGAGTAACTAATCAATTTAACTCACGTCACCAACGGTCGCCAATCGAATCCGAATAGTTCGCACAAGCGCTCGAATGACCGTGAATATAATGGGATATGATCGCGCGCCTAGCGAACCAGAGTAGGTGCCGACCCGTCAGCCAACTGGGCGGGACTATACCGTTCACGGCGGGCGTCGTCGGCAAATGTCGTCCCATGAGAAATTCGCCAGGATTGGCAGATAGCGCCCGATTACAGTTGCTGCTTCGGAAAGTGGATGGTCTCCTCGATCATTTCTACATACGCCAGCTTTAACTGATCCCTGTCCAGCAAAATACCGGTACCTTTGCAACGCCGACATGTCTCGTCCCTGACGCCATTGCCCTTGCATTGGAAGCAGGTCAACGTTCCGCGACAGGACGGCAGATTTTTTGCCTATGGGCATCCCAACTCTGCCAGGCGATATGCCCTTCGACACACTTCGGGTTAGCACAATGTCCACCGCCGTCGCACGTGCCGCATTCAGCCTCTAAACTGCCGCTGGTGTCGCAGACATTACAATCGCGCATGAAATTACTTCGATCCAATAACGCACTGTGAACGATTTCGGGAAGATGTTTGTCAATCTGCGTCTTGATGCGACGGTAGTTTTCGTTGTCATTATGCAACGCAGTGCCGAGTTCCAGGGTTATGGAGATAAGCATCAAGCGATTCCGGATTGAGGATGCTCCGGGCATGGTTGTGCAGGACTTTCAGCCGATATTTGTCCGACGGTTGATACTTGGCCTTCCGCAACGCTTGAATCCGCTTGTTGCTCCGTGCCTTTTTCGGTCTGCTCAACCACCCGTGTGTCTGTTGAGCCGGGCAGCGAAAGCCCGATAGCACCATATAGACAGAGCGCGTTCGACAGGCTTTGAAGTAATGGCTGTGCGTAAATACGATTCATGACGCTCCGTCAGCGCTGGAAAAACAATATCGCATAAGCCGGCTGCTTTGCAATACTTTGATCGCAACGACGAGGCTTGACATCAGCAACCGCAACGACAAAAGTAACCGTAATCCAGGAATTCGATCGAAGAGCCGGTCGATTCCACTTTGAAATCCTACCGTACGGAAGGACCCGACAGTCCAAAGTAGCACAGGCTGATCCGCCGTGGCGGAAAGTTTCTCGGGAGCACCTGGACCGCGCGCGACGCGGGCGGCTAATGAGGGACAGAAATTCGGCAGGCGGACCGCCCCAATGGGAGGCCGCGTCCCATCCGTCAGCTGACGGTAAGTGCAACTCAAACCGCGTCCGCGAAATCTCAAGTTTATCAGAAGCACCCGGCGACTGTCGCTGCGATCCGTCTCCGTCAGCCGACGGACGACGGATTATTCCGAATTGTAGGCCCTGCGGTGGCCGAGCTGATTCCGTGAGGGACGTGTTCCCGTCCCAACCGAACTCACGCCCGCCGCGGCGAAAGGCATGGCAGCCGAACGCCTCTTGGAGGGCTGCCTGCAATCTACCGGCTCCCTCCAACACCAATAACCCACCATCAGGTGGCCGAACACCAAGTTTCTGGGGAGTTTCCCATGTGTTATTTGACCCGTCTCTTTTTGTCCTTGTTCCTCGGCGCAGCGATTGGCACCAAGAGCACCGCCAGCGAGAGCGCCACGAGCCGAAAAGATAGCGGTAATGCCACGCCCCCGGACATCAAACGGAAACTGGTTGCAAAGGTCAACGGCGTTGCCATTTATGCAAATGTCTGGAAGCGTCCTGCTGATTCGCCACCAACCAGTGCCGTGGCCAGAGGCTTCGTTCATCCCGCCGTGCAACAGGCTATCAGAAACGAGGTGTACGCACAGGCAGCGAAGAAACAGGCTTTCGACCAACACCCGGTGTTCCAGAATGCCCTTGCAAAACATCGCAAGATGGAACGGCAAATACCGGTGCAACTTTTGGTACGGCTCTTTCAGGAACGCAACGACTCACTGCGCACCACACGAATCCGCGATAGCATTCCACAGGATGATGTCGATGCCTATTTCGAGACGAATAAAGCGCGCTTCGAAAAGGATGCGGGTCGGCCGAAGTCGTACATCGAACGTACGATCAAACGTGAGATAGCCGCCCGTCGCTACCATCAGGCGTATCGGGGATGGCTTGACGCTCTACGAACGGATACAACCGTGACAGTCGCCGGGAAGGCGATCCCGGAGGAACGCTGGCAGGCGGAATTGGATCTTCGCTTCGCCAACAACGCCGGTGCGCAAGTCGCAGCCACCGATGTTATCAATGCCAAACCATCGCCGCTGTGGCAGGCCTTTATCGATATCACGGGAATCGCCGTACCGTTGACGCCACCCCAAGATACCACATCGGGCGACCTTGAAGCCGCCATGAAAAATCTCGGCGCCGTCGCCTTCGAAGTGGGAAAATCACGTTTTACATTCGGTGACACCTTGCAGTTTCACGAACTCCTCCAGATGCCGGTAGAAACTGAGGGGGTTGTCCGGCCTGGCCGGCGGCTGTTTGATGCGATCGCCCTTTATATCCTCGCCGAAGCCGCCAGGGCGGAGGGTCTGGAACTGGATCCGGTCTATATCGAACGTCGGAAGGCCATGACGGAACCGGCCATGCCAACACGTGTCGGTGATATGACCGTCGATTTTAACAAAGAGAAAAAGCTGCTGGTTACAACGTTTCTTGCGCACAATGTCGATGCCCCGGCGAAGTATCCGATTTCCGATACTGAGATCGAGGAATACCGACAGAAACATCCAAACCGATTCCGCCGAGTCGAGACGGATTCGAAAACAAGCAGTCAGGTCAACGACGAAGTCCGTCGCGCGTTACTGAAGGAGAAGATCGAGATCGCAAGTCGAACGTTTGAACAGGATCTGCTGAAGGACGCCAGGATAGAGAATTTTGACTAGCAAATCGGCGAACTCGTTCGCCGATTGCGTGACCGGCTTGGAAGGAGATTACCGTGCTTTGAAATATCGCACGGCTACTGCATTGTAACGGACCGCACCTTCAATCCCGGTCGCTGGTGTTTCCCGGGATTACCGGGTCCTGCGGTACGGTAGGGTCAAGTCATCGGGAAAATCCTACCGCACGGTAGAATCCGCGTCCTGCTGTACAGCAGGATCCCACATTTCCGGTAATTTCATCCGTGCACTAAACATCACGTCGCTGAACACTCAACACTCTCCTGAAACAACTCGTAATCGATTCATTCATAATCAAGATCAAAATCGGGAATAAGAGCGAGATTAAGAGTGCCGTTTCCGCCCGCCGAAACTGGCAGCGCCAGAACCGAACTTGGCTGAACACGCAACACTGAACATCACGTGATCCGTCGGCTGACAGATTGGTGCGCGGAACGTGATCCGTCGGCTAATGGATGGCTGAACACCGGTGTTTGATAGGATACTTATCATGACTCTCAAATGCTGCCATCATCACGGGTTCACTGTTTCAGATGTCGACCGGTCCGTGCCATTTTATCGCGACGTGC
>CAUZRT010000096.1:0-10544 GCA_963582235.1 Lentisphaeria bacterium | reverse complement strand
CGAGGCGCTGCAAGCGGCTGGCATTATCGTCGACCTCACCCACACGACAGACCAGGCATTCTGGGAGATCCTCGAAATTTATGACGGACCCGTCGCGGCTTCCCACCACAATTGTCGCGCCCTGGCTCCCGGGCAGCGACAACTGACGGACGATATGATCAAGGCGATCATTGAACGTGACGGCGTCATCGGTGCCGCATTCGATGCATGGATGGTCGATCCGGAATGGCGCAAGAACGTGCCGGCTTGCGAACAACAGACGACGGCCACCCTGGAAAGCGTCATCGACCACATCGATCACATCGCCCAGCTGGCAGGCCATGTCCGGCACTCAGGCATCGGCACGGACCTGGACGGCGGCTTTGGCACCGAACAATCGCCGCGTGACATGAATACGATTGCCGACCTGCAACGCGTACCCGGCCTGCTCGCAAATCGCGGATATACGGAAGCGGATGTCCGCAACGTCTGCTCCGGAAACTGGATTCGCCTGTTGAAGCAGACATGGGGCAGCGGATGAAGCATGGCGGTGTTTTTGCGGAGTCCGCAAAAATAATTGAAACTTAATCGTTCTCATCCTCAACCTCAGCGGAGCGGTCCGCGCGTGAGCGACGTTGTCGCGTACCACGACTCACGTCGTCCTCGAAAAGGAATGATAGAATGATCGACATCAAAATTCTGCGCGCCGATCCGGAGCGCGTCAAGACGAATTGCGCGGTGCGCGGCGTCACCAATGTCGATGTCGACGATCTTGTCGGCAAAGATCAGGAATTCCTCGCGCTTACTCGTGAAGTCGAGAACATGCGCGCGCGCCGAAACCAACTGAGCAAAGAATGCAAGGATAATCCCGAGGCGCGGGAACAGGTGAAGAAGCTGAAAGCGTCGCTCGGCGACAAGGAAAGCCGGATGAGCGCGCTGAAGACCGCAATTGATGAAGCCCTTGCCTGGCTCCCCAACTTCCTGGATGAGTCCGTGCCCGGGGGCAACAGCGAAGAGGACAATTTCGAATTCAAAGCCTGGGGCGAGCAGCCGATCTTCGACTTCGACGCGAAAGACCATCAGGAACTGGGCGACATCCTCGGTGTCATCGATACCCAGCGCGGGGCCAAGGTGGCACAGTCGGGATTCTTTTTCTGGAAGGGGCGCGGCGCCGAATTGGCTTCAGCCCTGTTCTTCTGGTGCCAGCGGGAACTGATCAAGCGCGGTTTCACACTGTTCTTTACACCGTGCGTCGCCAAAGAACGGACGTTGTTCGGCACCGGCTACCTGCCGTTCTTCGCCGATCAGACGTACAAGCTCGAAGGCGAGGACCTCGCCCTCATCGGTACCTCCGAACAGTCATTGGTCGGCTACCACACCGACGAAATCCTGAACGCCGAGCAGTTGCCGCTGTGCTATGCCGCGTTTACGCCCTGCTTTCGCACCGAGGCCGGCAGTTACGGGAAGGAGACACGCGGCATCTTTCGCGTGCACCAGTTTCACAAGGTCGAGCAGATAGTTTTTTGCGCACCCGAGGAGTCGCCGAAGTATCACGATATCTGCCAGGAAAACGAAGAGTACCTGATGCAGCAGCTGGGGATTCCATACCGGGTCGTCAAAGTTTGCGTCGGCGATATGGGCGCGCCCGGCTACAAAAAATATGATATCGAGGCCTGGTTCCCCGGCTACGGCAGCTTCCGCGAAGTCACCTCCAATACCAATCTCACCGATTTTCAGTCCCGCCGCCTGGGCATTCGCTATGCGGCCGATGGCGGCCGTAAGGAATTTGTCCACACGATTTCGGCCACCGCCGTGACCGACCGTGTCGTCTGCGCCATCATGGAGAATTTCCAGCAGGCCGATGGCGCCGTCGTCGTCCCCGAAGTGCTGCGACCGTATACTGGGTTCGATCGCATTGAGCCGTGAGCCGGCCGGCTGGGAATGATGTACGGAAATCTTACAGTACTGTAGGACCCGGACATACAAAATGTGGGAGGCCGCGCTCGCGAAGGCTCTCTTGTTATCCCCGCCAGAAGTCTGACCTCAACACCGCGTTGCGGGCGGGCGGTTGAGGAAGCCCTCAGGCTTCGGCTCTATTTCCATTCCATCCTAGGCCGTCGCATCGCTTTTCACTGGGCTATCCCTCGACCGAGGGCACTTACCCGTTTCTGGACGAATGCCCGATTCGTCCAGCGTCCAACACCGCCGTCAGTTCGTCGCCAAGCTGGCTCGGGATTCTGAGTCTGGGTCTCGACGACGGACTCGATCCGTTCGTTCAGGGGTTCCACGAATGTATCCGAGACCGAACCCGGTTTGGTGCGCTGCTCAAATTCGATAGTCTGGCAGAGCACGCGTTGGAGCGCCGAGCGGAGCCACACCGCCGGGGGCAATCCTACGTTGCCGGTCAAGGATTCCGCTTCGCGGGCAGCGCTTTGCTCAGCATCCCGGCGCTTCAGAACGGGGATGGATTTTACCGATTGCATGCGCGTGCAATGCCGGTATTCGACGATACTGGCAGTTTGCGGGTTCGACCGCTAAGCTCTGCCCCTTCCGGATGAACCGGCAGGGGCTCCAATCCCCCGACTTCGCCCTTCGTGGCCCAACTTCGCTCCGTCGGCCGACGGACTACGTTGAGCGCGCGCTTTGCGTTGGGCTAGCGCCAATTCCAAATCCCAAACCGTGAATTAACTAGGCTTTCGTCTGCTATAGCCGGCCCGAATTAACGTGAATTCAGGTCTCGTATCGCGACCACCCAAATCCATAATTTCAACCGCCGTAGCTACCCGAGCGAAGTCGGTCCGCAATCCCCCAATCCCTCACCCCTCTACGAACGTATCCCCGGAAACGACAACCAATTGCTGGTAGGCAGCATGCAGCGTCTGGATCTGCTTTTCCAATGGAAAATGGGTCGCGATCCATTTAGGTCCCTTCCAGGCGCGCCGGTTTCGCTCGCCGTCGTTGCGCAGGAACTCACTTATGGCGGCCGCCAAGGACTCGGGATCCCGCAGCGGCACGTAGAAAACAGGATTATCCTCAAACTCAAACAGATTACCGGGCACTTCCGTGGCGATGACGGGCAGGCCGGCAGCGAGGGCCTCGAGGAGATGGTAGGAAAGGCCTTCGTAAAGCGACGGCACAATGGCAAGATCGAGCCCGCGCAGATAGAGCTCGGCGGCGGGCATATGACCGGGCATCCGCAGGCAATCGTCGAGCCCCAGCTGCGAACGTAACTGTTCCAGGTGCGGCCGCTGCGGACCATCGCCGAGACAAGTCACGCAGAGGCGTTGCCGCTCGTCCGCGGACAGCCGGGCGATGGCATGGAACAGCTGCTCGTGCCCCTTCTGTTCGACAAGGCGCGCGAATACGCCGATGGTAAACGCCGATTCCGGGATATCGAACTGTTGCCGCACCGCCGCTCGCTCTTTCAATCCCGCCGCAAAGTTGGCGGGCAGACCGTTGGTGGCGACACGAACACGGGAAGGCATGATCAGGCGGTCGTCAAGCGCCCGTTCTTTCTCCGCCCTGGAGACACAGACGAGAAGATTCGTACGCTTCCCCAGAAATCGTTCCAGGGCCACACCGAGACGGCGGGCGGCGGCGCCATTAAATCCTTCATAAAAAAACGCATGCGGCGTGTGGACGGTGACAATGCTGTCGCCGGCAGCCTGTGCCGCCAGCCGCCCGAGCAGACCGGCCTTGGCGCAGTGCGTATGAACGAGATGTGGACTCCGCAAGCGTATGATGCGCTTGATAGCCCAGTAAGCTTTCAGATCCAGGAGGGCGGGTCGCCGCGCCATGGGCACTTTGAAGACCTCAATTCCGGCCTCCTGATAACATTGAAGATCGTCCTCCCATTCGGGGTCGGCACGCGCCGGTGATGCGATGACGTCAATGGCCAGCCCTCGGTCGCGGAGTCCGCAGAGGACGTAGCGCAGGTGTTTTCTGGCGCCGCCGGCAGTTGCCTCGAGTATGTGAAGGACTCTTAATTCGCCGTGATTATCGTCCATTTCAGCAGATTGCTTTGATTGCGTATGGCCATATATTTTCGCGATTGTTCCGTGAACCGGAGATTTTGCGCGAAGTACCGATCCGCTAGCGGTCGGCAGCGCGTGTGAGGCAGACGTGACCGGCGACGGATGACAAGAAACCCACCTTTCTACGAATAAAAGGACAAATCATGCAAGACGATCTGAAACGGATGTTGGACACCGGACTGATACCCATCATCCGGACCCGGTCGATAACGGAGGCGGTGTTGCTGGCGGACGCCATCAAGGACGGCGGTGGCGACGTCATCGAGATTACCATGACGGTGCCGGGAGCGCTTGGGATCATCGAGGACCTGGTCGCCAAATACGATGATGATGTCGTCGTCGGCGCGGGAACTATTCTCGACCCCGAGACGGCACGGCTGGCCATCCTGGCCGGGGCACGCTTTGTGGTGACGCCGACCCTGAATCTGCGGGTGATCGAGTTGGTCAAGCGCTATGGTCACCCTGTCTGCCCCGGGGCTTTGACGCCGACAGAAATAGTGACGGCGTGGGAAGCGGGCGCCGATGTCGTGAAGGTATTTCCATGCGACGCCATGGGCGGCGCGGCCTACATCAAGGCTGTAAAGGCGCCGCTGCCTCAGATCCGGCTGGTCCCAACCGGCGGGGTAAATCTGGATACGTGCGCCGATTTCATCAAAGCCGGTGCGGCCTGCCTCGGCGTCGGCTCGGCATTGATCGACAAGACAGCGGTGAAAGAAAAAAACTGGGGGTATATTAGCGAGCTCACTAGGAAATATCAAGAAATAATCACGAACGCGCGTCAGCAAGCCTGATGTTGCCGCGCAACGAGTTGCTATTGTGCCGAAACGCCAGCGGTCCGAGACAAAAGCATTGCCGACGCGGCGAGCATTGATCGATTTGATGGGCGCCGCGCGTTATCGCCCACTTGACAAACGGGGACTGAAGGGCGAGTTCAACGTGCCGAAGTCTCGGGAATCGGCTTTCGCTGGACTGCTCGATGGCCTGATGGCGGACGGCACGATTGTTTATTTGAAGCGAAAGGGCTTCGTATTGGCGAAAAGCGCGGATCTGGTCAGCGGCCAAATCAGCATCAAACGCTCCGGAGTCGCGTTCGTCCGTGCACCCGAGTCCGGCCGTGAATTTTTCATACCGGCGACGGCCACGGGCACGGCCCTCAATGGCGACGTTGTCCTCATTCGGCTCAATCGCCCGATGGGCAAACGCCAGCGGTCCGATCTCGAGGAAGCGACGGTGCTGCGCGTGCTCAAGCGGCACACGCGGATGCTCGTCGGAACGTTGCGCCGCAAGCATCGCTTTTATTACGTGGAGCCGATGCAGTCGTGGCTGCAGCACGACATCATCGTGCCGGACACCGGCGGCGCCGCTTTGGGTGACCGGGTCCTGGTCGAGCTGGGGGCGTGGGACGATCCGCGCGTCAGCCCGGAAGGCGAGGTTACGGAGGTCATCGGCCCGGCGGACGATCCGGCTCTGGACACGCTGGCGGTCATCAAATCGCATCAACTGCCGACGGCGTTTCCGCCGGATGCGGTGGCTGAGGTCGAGGGGGCCGGCATATCGACCGCGGACCGCAAGGGACGTCTGGACCTGCGCCGCCGTTTCGTTTTCACCGTCGACCCGGAGAGTGCACGGGATTATGACGACGCCATTTCGCTCGAGCGGCTGGGCGGCGGGCAGTGGCGGCTGGGCGTACATATCGCGGATGTCAGCCATTTTGTGAAGCCGGATTCGGCCTTGGATGTCGAAGCACTGAAGCGCGGCAACAGCGTTTATCTGCCGGACAAAGTCATTCCGATGCTGCCAGAGCAGTTGTCGAACGGGCTTTGCAGTCTCAAAGAGAACGTGGACCGGCTGGCGTTTTCCGTGTTGATGACGCTGGATGCCGACGGCATCGTCCGGAGCGCGACGTTCCACGAGTCGGTGATCCGGTCGCGGCTGCGCCTCAGTTACGAACAGGCGCTAGCGGCGCTGCAGACCCCGGACGGCGCTGCCTTCGAGGAAGCCGGGATGGATCGCCGCGCGGTTGCCTGCTTGAAGCGCGTGCATGCCATTGCGCAGAAGCTGCGGGCAAACCGATTCCGGAATATGGCACTGAACATGGAGGTACCCGAGGTCAAATTCATCATAACCGAGGACGGCCGGATCGCGGATGTCGAGCCGGTGGTGAATGACGTCTCCCATCAGCTCATCGAAGAGTGCATGCTGCTAACCAATGAGACGGTGTGCCGGGAACTGGCTGGCCGCGGCCGAAGCCTGATTCACCGCATCCATGAAGAGCCGGACCCGGAAAAGCTGGCCGAGGCGGAAGAGACCCTGTTGCTGGCCGGCGTCGAAGCCGTCAATCTCAGTGACCGGCGCAATCTTTGCGCCGTGCTCGAGGCCATCGCGGGATCGCCGGAAGCACCCGTGTGGAATACGGTAATTCTCAAGGCAATGAAGCGCGCGGCCTATTCGCACAAGCCGGTCGGACATTTCGGACTCGGCAAACAGTATTATACGCATTTCACGTCACCGATCCGGCGCTACGCGGACTTGATTGTTCACCGCCTGCTGAAGGCATCGCTGTCGAAACGGAAACCGCCGTATGAAAACGCGCAACTGGCGGAGATCGCCGAACGCTGCACGGAGCGGGGAAACATCGCGACGGAGGCGGAGCGTGAGATCGTCGAGCTCAAGAAGATCCGCTTCTTCGCCGAGCAGCTCGAATCCGGCGACCTCCGGGACTATGACGCCGTGGTCACCGAAGTTCGCAACTTCGGGGTTTTCGTCTATATCCCGGAGGTTGAGGCTTATGGCCTGATACACGTATCGCAACTGGCTGATGATTTTTTCGATTTCAACCCGGCGCGTCTCGAGCTGAGAGGCCGCCGAGGCGGCGATGTACTGGCAGCGGGCCGGGAATTGACGGTCGCCATCGCCCGTATCGATGCTGATCGTCGACGGCTGGATTTTCAGCCGGTCGCCGGCTTCGGCAATGCCGCCGGGCGGCGGCGAAAGAGCAGGATCCGAAAAGGTAAAAGCGTGAAACGAAAGGGGCGCTAGTGTCGATTTGGTTCGCGATAAACTTAGCGCGCTTCGCGCGGGCTTTTGATCTGTGACTCGTAATCGATGTTCGTATACAGAGAGATTACGAATGGATCGATTACGAGTGAAGTGCTGCTGAGTGGCAAAAAAAAATCCTCCGCGAACAAGTTTCTCATAAATCGGATAGTTCCTGCCGAACGGTTTCCTCTCGGCCATAGGTGCAGGTCCATGCTTGAGATCGACCATTGACGCGGTAGGTTATTACTGAGTGTGCCTGAATGCAGTAGCCGCTTGCTGAAATCACTAATGTATTCACCGAAACGTCCTGAGAATTTATCACTTATCGGCCTTGGCCTGAGCCTGGTCTATGTCCTGTTTACCTGGGTGCTTGGAGTTTTCTGGGCTCACAGCTACTCGATCGAAGCTGCCTGCGTGCCCATCGGCGTGGCGGCGGTCTTCTGTCTTGTGGCCTGGTGGGAAGCCCGCCTGCGGCGTTTCGAGATGGACGAGAGCCGGGATCACGAGCGCTTGCGCCGCGAATACGATCGCAACGACCTGTTCGACGACAAAGACGAGGCCATGGAACTAGCCCATGAGGCTCGGCGCAGTTTCGCCCGCTACTTCGTACCCGGCTTCACCCTGGTTTTCGGCGCGGTGCTGATTGCGGCGGCCTGCGGCCTGGCCTGGCGCTGGCATGTAACGTTGATGGCTGACACCGAGCGTGACGCGCTCGGCGCCGGCGGGCTCTGCTTTTTCATGTTTGTCTTCACCTTGCTGTCGGGCAGTTACTTCAACGGCGTCTCCCGGGAAACCAACCTTCGATTCCTGCGACCGGCAGCCTCATGGCTCCTCCTCAGTGCGGCGGTTTATCTGATCGCCGGGGCAACCATGCTGGTCGAACATTTCGAGGGCGGCGTCTGGGACCGGGGCGGCGGCCATCTGATTCTTGTACTCCTGGGCATCTTCGGTGTTGAAATGGCGATCAATTTCATCATCGAATTCTTCCGACCCCGATCGAAGGACGAAGAGATCCGGCCATTGTACGAGAGCCGGCTGCTGGCGCTGGTGACGGAACCCGGCGGGATTGCCAAGAACGTCGCCCATGCGCTGGATTATCAGTTCGGGTTCAAGGTTTCGGAGACCTGGTTCTACCGTTTCATGGAGCAGTCGGTGCTGCCGTGTTTTCTGCTGCTTCTGGTTGCTTTGTATCTGTTGGACTGCTTCACCTATGTGGAAACGCATGAGATGGGGATCAAGGAGAGATTTGGCCGTCCGGTTGCCGCCGGGACGGTGCTCGGACCGGGACTTCATCTGAAGTTTCCGCGCCCTTTCGAGCGGATACGGCGGTTCCCGGTCAAGCGTGTGCAGAAGGTCAACATCGGATTCAGCGAGGAGGAGGGTGCCGCGCCAGCGCCCCCGACGCCGGGGATGGAAGACATCCAAGGCGATCCGACCAGGCGCGTCATCGTTTGGGACAAAACGCATTACAAGTCCGAGCTGAAATTCATGGTTGCCGACCGGTCGGAGCGGCCGGAGCGTAAAGACGACGGCGAACGGGACGGCATGAGATCGGAGAACGTTGCCGTTAGTTTTCTGTCAGCCAGTATTCCGGTTTACTACACGATCAAACCCGACGGGGTTTATGACTTCGCTTACAACTACGATGATCCGACCGATGTCCTCGAGAAGATCGCCCATCGCGAGTGCGTCCGCTTCTTCGCCTCAGCCGACTTTATTGCCATTCTCGGCCGATCGCGGCTAGCGACCAAAGAAACACTCGCCGACAACATCCGCAAGGCCATCGCCGGCATGGACAAGCCGCTCGGGATCGAAGTGGTCTTCGTCGGCATAATGGGAATCCACCCGTCCGTGGAAGCCGCGCCGGCGTTCCAGGACGTTGTCGGCGCCGTTGAAGAGAAACAGAAAATAATCCGGGATGCAGAGCGTGAAGCCGCAGAAACTCGGAACGCGGCGCTGGGCAGAAGCGCTCGCATACGAATGCAGGCCGAGGCAGAGGCGTTCAATAAGTCACATGTCGCCGGAGCACGGGCGGAACGATTTCGTGAGCAGCTCGTAGCCTTTCGTAAAACGCCGGATCTTTACACGACCCGGGCACGCCTCGATCTGTGGCTGACGGAGGCCAAATACAAGCGCAAGTTCATCAACCTCATTGACGGCCGTGTGATCTGGGAAGTCAATCTCGAACAGAAGGGCCGGCTGGATCTGCTGGATCTCGATACCGAGGCAAAGGAATTCTGAGGCGGCGCGACTGATCCGACTGCCCGGTGTCCTGTCTCATATTCCCGATCACTGATCGCTGATCATCAAATCTTCTGGGGAGCACCGGGAACCGCGCGCGACGCGGGCTCCTTATGGGTGACAGAAACTCTGAATGCCGGGACGGCCCCAGTAGCACAGACAATCTTGTCTGTGCTACTGGCACGACCGATTCCAATCATCATTCCGACGAACAATACGGACAAGTTTCCGAGGAGCCTGAACCAATGGCTGAGAAAAAAGTAATGCAACATTGGCCCGTCATTCTGATGGTGCTGGTGGTCGCCCTCATTTTCCTGATTTCCCTGATCAGTTTTCAGGTCGAGACGACGGAATATGCCGTCGTGCTGCGGTTCGGTAAACCGGTATCTTCCCGGGATGTCGGTCCGGGTTTGAACTTCAAGCTGCCGTGGGAGACGGTCTGGCGGCAGGATAACCGCATCCAGTGTTTCGAAGGCAACATCGGCGAGTTGGAAGAGGTGTTTACGCACGACGGCAAGAATATCATTGTTACCGCCTACATCGGCTGGAAGATCGCCGAGACCGAGGCGGACCGACTGAAGTTCATGGTCGCGGTCGAAACAATGGACCAGGCGAAAGAGAAATTGACAGCGTTATTGCGGAGTTCCCGGGCCGGTGTTCTCGGTAAGTTCAAGTTCAATGATCTCATCAATGAGGATCCCGGTAAAGTCCGCATCGATGAGGTCGAGGCGGAAATGCTCGAAGAAATCCGGAGCGATGCGCGGAAGCTGTTCGGAATCGATGTGAGTCTTGTGGGTATCAAACACATCGGTTTTCCCGAGTCAGTGACCACGAAGGTGATTGAACGGATGCAGGCCGAGCGCGAAAGCAAGAAGCAGGCAATTATCTCCGATGGCAAAGCCGAGGCGGAACGCATTCGGGCCGAGGCCGACAGTGATAGCCGTAAGTTACTTTCGGAAGCGGAGGGCGACGCCACCCGAACGAAAGCAGACGGCGAATCGAAGGCAGCCGATTACTTCGAAGTCTTCAAAAAGGATCCCGAACTGGCTAAGTTTATCCTTTCCCTCGATGCCCTCAAGCGTGCCATCCAGAAAGACGACACTTTGATTCTCGATACCAACACCCCCCCGTTTGATATTCTCAAGAAAGACGCGCTCCAGCAACTGAATCACAAAGCGCCGAAACCGGCCGAAGATATGCCGCAAGTGGGCGAACCGGTTCCGGAATGAGCGAAGGCTCCGGCCCAGCGAC
>CAUZRT010000095.1:0-10579 GCA_963582235.1 Lentisphaeria bacterium | reverse complement strand
CATCAGGAAGCCGAGAAAGACCGCGCCGATGACCGTCTTCCAGTTGAAGCCGTCCTCGAACGTCGAGGGCGGCGTCATCAGGTTACGGTATTGCTGAATTTCTTTGTCTTGTTCGAAGGCCATCTGAATTGGTCAGTTGTAAACTGGAAACTGGTGCACGCGGGCGACGTTAATTGATGTTGCGGCCAGTGCTCGTGATGAACGCGTTGAGCTTCGGACCTAATTCGTCGATGATCGACTTGTAATCTTTCGAGCGTTTAGTTGAAATGCCCTTGCGACGAACGGTCTTGCGCCGCCGGGACTTCGTTTCCTCGAACGAACCGCGTGCATACCGGTAAAACTTCTTCCGGTCCGCTGGCGTGTGTATCGGCCGTACCCCTCCGCAATGTTAGCTGCGATGCTGTCCGACGATCTGATCACCTGATGGCCAATCGTGATCTTGGCCTTCACCGACCACGTGTCAAAGTCGTACCAGATCATATCAGCCAGGGCTTCGGACAATCGGTAGACACCAAGCTCAAAAACCTCTTTCATTCTTTCATCTCCAAGATGGTGATCTACTATTCGGGTCTGATGTGTTAGCTGCCATACGCCAGTCTCCAGCGTCCAGTTTTTGGTCTGAGGTGGATTTCCGCTACGCTCCAACCAGTTTTCTGTCCCCAGTCCCAAATCTAAAATCTCTCCTACCCGAACATCTCCACGGACTGTTCGACGTAGGTGGCGTGGGCAACCGCATCCAGGTTTCGCCAGTGCATCATGTGCCGCCGCAGTCTTTCCAGAAACGGTCGATTCGTCGTTACCCAGTTGGTGTCCTGACCGGATTCGCGCGTGATTGTCATGCTGACGCGATAACTCTCGACGATCTCGTCAAACGCGGCTTGAAAACGCACGGATTGGGTCACGCCGAGATCGTACGGCGCCAACGCCACGTCATAACCAAGATCGTACGTCTCGCGCCCGGCAGCGTCCGTCCCCGTGGATCGTGTTTCATTCGAGGCGATGAGGTCCCCGAGCGATGCCTCGGTATAGCGGGAGAAATATTCGATGAGATAGGACATGATTCCCGAGGCGATACGCGGATGATAAATAAAGGGGAACGCCACATTCATCTCTTTGCCATCATGTTCCGGCAAGGCCCATTTGCGTTTGCCGGAAGGAACCGCGGCACGCGTGGCGACGAGGGCCGGGTACAGCGTCGACAACAGGACCACTGCGATCGTAAAAACGATGACGTAAACGACACTGAGCGAGGAAAAATTAAGATTTATCTCCGATACAAGTTGAAACTTCGCCAGGCCGATGCTGATGAGCTGCCCGATGAGATAACCGCCGACCGAGCCGATGACACTGTAAACAAATGCTTCGGCAAGGAAGAACATGCCGATATGGGTCGGATTAAGGCCGACGGCATTATAAACGGCGATCTCGCTCTTGCGTTCAAACACCGAGCCGAGCATTGTGTTGAGAATAATCGTCCCGGCGATCAGCAGCGGGATGATCAGCCGCGCCAACCCGCCGATCGACGTGTTGTAACCCGTGCCGATGAAATAAACGCCCGGCGTTGTTTTGCGGTCCGTGCCTTCGCCGATGCCAAACGGGACACGACTGCCGACGAAAAACTTGCCGCGGGTCACCGTCAGCATGGAATCCATCAGCGGCCACACCGGTGCGTTTTCCGCGATCTTCGCGGAGATGCTGAAGGGCAATGCGCCAAGCTTTCGTGCCGTTTCAATTGGCATCAGCACGAGCGCTGACGTATCGGCGTAGAAAACCGAGCTTTCGTCCATGGTCGTCGGATCGATTTTTAGATTGGTTTCTTCCAGATCGCCGGTGAAGCCCTGCGCCTGAATGTCCTTGATGGGTAAGATCGGCTTGTCATTCAAGTCACGCAGGGCTCGGAATCGTTCGTTATCGACAATTCCGATGACATCGAATTTATAGCTGAGCAAATCGAGCTGGACCTTGCCGATCATGGCCGGCGTTATGCCCAACGCGTCGGCGGTCCCGGCCGGCAGGATGAACTCGCGAGCGTCGTTCGCGGAAAACCAGCGGCCCCCCGGCAGCAGCGGCATGCCTTGGGGCGCCAGGAAATCGTAATCGTTGACTTCCAGGCCCAGGGCGGCGTCGACGAGTATGGATTTGCCGTCCGGGCCGCTGACGCGGTACGGCATGATCGGATCTCGAAGGTCGATCTTTTTCGGCACCAGCCAGCGCCGCACGATCAGACGTTCGGCCCGGGTCTTGAACATGTCCAGCATCACCTGCAGCGTCGCTTCGTCCATCCTCAGACTGCCGGGCCACTGGAAGAAGACGCCGGTGTACGGCGCACTTTTTGTGACCGGGACGACGGTCGGGCTCATCTTTCGCGAGATGCTGGAAAACGCGAGCATGGTAAAGGTAACGAGCACAATGGTGGCGGTGGTCAAGGCCGTGCGCAGGCGACGCCGCTTCATATTGTTGACGCCGATCAACATGGCCTTCTGCCCAACCGTCGAGTAACCGACTTCCGAGGCATCCATGCCGGAATAGGTCTGGAACAGCAGCTGCATCTCGCCCTCGAACCGGGAGTACAGGATCGAAATAACGAATAGCCCGAGAGCGCCCATGACGAAGGCGATCAAGATGGCCTCCGGCGCATCGGCGACCCGAAACGCCGGATGGATTATGCGAAAGAGGACAAAGGTGGCAATGAACAGGACCGCGAAGGTGGCCATCTGCCATTCGATACGGCTGGTCTTGAAGAGCAATCGTTCGACGAAGAAGCAGAACGGCAGCAGCAACGCCATATAGAAGACGATTGCTTTGAGCATATCGTCGGTGATGGTGGAAACCTGTTTGTATGCCTTCTTTTCCGCACCCACAGCCTCGTACACGGCGTCCAGATAACCGTTGTGATCCTGGCGCAAGCGTGCCGCCTCGAGGCGTTCGAGCGCCGCGCTGCCCCGTTCCATGTAGGACTCGACGAGCTCGTCGGTGACCCCCCGTAGCCGCCCGAGACGGTGCTGGTTCAACACTGCCATATCCTCTGCGGCCTGGCGGATCGGATCCCGGCCCAGAGCCTCGGGTGACTCAAATCCAATACCTTTCACGTCCTCTTCTTCCGGCGATGCATTAATAATCGATGTCTTGCTGTCCGTCAGCAATTTCACGGACACATGCGGTGGCATATAGACGGCGGCCGGGCCCGTGTGCGTCGCAGGCAGCTTCTTCGTGGTCCACGCCGAATTGATCCCCGTGAGGCCGTATTGCCGCGGCGCCGAATTACGCTTGCCATCGATGACCAGAATGTCGTGCTTGGTGATCTCCTTATACTCGATGTCGGTCGGATCATTACGCTCATAAATCGGAAACTCCCGGCACTCGAAGAGCGCAAAGATCCTTGTTTCGACCTTGCTGCTTCTGTTGGTGATATTTGAATTGACCTTGAAGTGCACCTCGCCGGAATCGATGATATGGTCGACGGCGATGAAATCCTCATCTAGGTGAAAGGCGTTGGTTGCCTTTGGGAATCCGATGCGGTCGCCGTCGTCGATCGCGTAAAACATGGCGCTGGCGCGGTCATCGGTAAGCGCGAAGTGCGGATAAATTACATCCGCCCCCCAGAGCAGCAGCTGCTTTCGACGCGACAGTGCATTCGTTTCCGGATACAGCAGGATGAAACTGTCGCTAACCGGCAGTTCCGGCAGTATGGAGGCTGCGAACTCGTCGAATTTGAACGCCTTGATCTGCGTTGCCCATGCGGTCTTTCTAATGGGCGGGATTTTGAGCTCGTCCGATTGCGCCACCATCGGGTCGGCCATGATAGCCGCAAACAGTTTGGGCACATATGCGATCAAACGGCCAACAATGGCAGGATCGAGATTTGCAAAAGTATCCGTCGGTGTGAACGCGCGCCCGTAATCGGTGTAGGCGTTCATCAGCTGAAACGCCGCATGGAACTCAGTACGATGAAATATCTCTGCGGCGATTTTTGATTGGGCGTTGAGCGGGAAATAATGAAGCTCCGACAGGCCGGCATAATTTGTCAAGGTATCGACAAACGGATCGTCGTCACCGAGATTCAGGGACTGGGCCAGCGCCTGGGCGATGCGCGTGGTGTTGACGCCGAAGGGGCGCGGCCATCCCCGGTCGTTGTTGCGGACGGCAAAGCCGATGGACGGGCTGGTCCACGTCAGGTCCAGGGAGACGAGGAAAGCGATGCGGCGGCCAGCCAGCGCTTCGCGAATGGCATCGTTGCTCGAGTTCATTTCTAGATCGCGGCGATTTAGCGCCATCCATCGCCGTTGCCGGTCGACGATTTCGTCGACGTAGCCGCGCAGGATGCCCAACTCCACATCGGTCAGATCGCTTAGAAGCGTTAGCTTGCCGACCTTGTTGAAAAGCGTCAGGACATTGATGTACTGTTCCTTGGTCGCATTCAGTTCCTCTTGTCTTGCCGCCTTCTTCGCCGCGTCCATGTCGAGGCGCTGGAGTTCGATCATGCGTCCCTTGGTGCGATTCAAGTCGCGTCGCGACAGAGCGACGAGAGGGTCCTTCAAGGTCACGTACTTTCCGGTGGAGCGATCCTCGTACGTCCGCATTTCCACCAGTTGTTTTTGGTCGTCTTTGTTCGTTGTGCTGTCGAGTTTGAGTCGTTGGTAGTACTCGAACGTGAGATTCTGAACCCGAATCTCGTCGGCCATCAGATTGCGCACGTCTTCGATGACGGTTGTCTTGGCCAGCAGATGCCAGGCCAGCATGCGCTCGCCGTTGAAGCTGTGGGTGTGCGCATTGACCGCGACCAGCAGCACGCTCCGCGCCGGCGGCTCTTTCCGGTACGCTTCGAGCATTTCGAGCAACAAATACACATTCGTTGCCGACTGCGCACCGATCGCGAGCTCCGGTACCACGCCATTGGCGTCGAGCGGTGCCATGAACACACAGACGTCGCGCTCGAGATCCGCATCGGCGCCCGGAATCAAGACCCAGAGATCGCGGACCACCTCATTCTGCCAGCGTGACGGTTCCGCTTGAACACGTACCGTCGGCGGACCCGTCGCCTCGACAATGGCCGACTTCAAGCGCGCCCCGTCGGCCGCATCCACGAAGAATCGCGGCACCGCGACTTCGGAGTCATACAGTTTTTTTTCCGTATCGACGCGGGAATAGGCCGGTGCGCCGACAAAAATGAAGCCGCGGATGCCGAAACGGAGAAACCGGTGCCATTTGTTTCCCGAATCAAATTCCATCAACGCGAGGGCGCCGTCGAGGCTGGTTCCCAGCAGGTTCTCCAGGTCCTCGTAGGTACCGCGCCCAAGGTAGACGAGCGGTGCCCGAAACTCTTTCACCCGAAAGTTGCCGGGACGAACAAGGGTGGGATGGAGGGGACGGAGGCGTATCGGCTGTTGACCCTCGAGAGTCAAGGTCGTCTCCCCGGGACGGAATGAGGGCGCCGTGAAACGTATGGCGCCGCTGGCAAAACCGCTGGCGGCGAAGCGTTGGGCGACCTTCTCCTCAACGGCAAGGTTTCCCGGGCTACCGACCAGACGGTTGCCGATACCGGCATAAAACCCCTTGATCTCGTCTATGACTCGCCTGCCGTTCGCATCCTGCGCCGCCGCCGCCGCCGCCGCCGGCAACGACGCCAGTCCGCCGATGATTGCAATGATAAATGACAGAAAACGCAACTTTTTCATTTAGCCAATGGCGCAGGTAGTTTCGGCGATACGGGGACGAGAACGAGGGCGATCAAGTTTCAGGAGAGTGTCCAATCCCAAGTCCCCAATCTCATGTCCCAACTCCTATCTGATCACAATCGAAATCACGTGCCGCGTCACGAGCATCTTGACAAACTCCACAACGCTCAGCTCCGATTCCCGGCGGTTGGTCTTGTACCGCCTGATAAACGCGTCGATTATTCGTTTCACATCCTTTTTGTCGTCGATCTGTTCAAACACGAATGTTCCCAGCTCGTCGAGTTTCACGCGGCGCTTCATCTCCAGCGGTTGAAAGCGCGCGAGTAAGCCGTTGCCCCGCAGCAGTTTGACAATTACGACAACGGTGCCGTTCTCGAGCTTCTCGAATGTTGTATTCTCATTCCGTACCGGTATGCCGGCAAGCGACTGACGCCGATCTATTTTCTCCGGATTTTTTTTAGAGAAGATATGCATTACTCAATGTGTCCGACCTGAATATCCAAGTCCTCACGATTTTCCAGCCGGTGAATGGTACCGTCGCGTATCCACAGGATGCGGTCCGAGACGGCCAGCATTTTCATGTCGTGCGTCGCCGAAATGATGGTGATCCCCTTGGAATTCTTCAGTTCCACCAGCAGATCGATAATTTCCTTTCCCGTTTGCACGTCGAGGTTCGCCGTGGGTTCATCGGCGAGCACAATCGCCGGGTCGTTGGCAATGGCTCGGGCGATAGCCACACGTTGCTGCTGGCCGCCGGACATCTCGTAGGGTCGGTGAAAGATGCGGTCGCCCAAACCGACGGTTCGCAGGATTTCGGCGCCTTTATCGCGGGCGTCGTCTGCGGACAGCCCGGCAAAAATCATCGGCAGCGTCACATTCTCTAATGCGGTCAGGACGGGCAGAATATTGTAGGTTTGAAAGATGTAGCCGATTTTGTGACAACGCATCCAGGCGAGCTCATAGGAATCGAGCTGGGCAACGTCGATTTCGTCAATGAACACCATTCCCTGCGTCGGCGAGTCGATACCCCCGATCATGTTGAACAGGGTCGATTTTCCCGAGCCGGACGGGCCCATGATCGACAAGTATTCGCCCCGGTACACGTCCAGGGTGACGCCGTCGAGTGCCTTTGTGACTGTCGCGCCCTCGCCATAGTAGCGTTTCACATCTAGGGCACGAATAACGATGTCACGATGTTCGGCGTCCGTGGCCATTCAATGAGTCCTCAAAATATAGATAGGACCGCGGGCCTGACGAAATGGTGGTGATTCAGCCGGCATCGCCTTGCGAACAGACGTCTCCATTCGTGCCGACGGCAGGAACCATTAAGAAAGTGGTGACAGTATCACCGGAACCGGTTTTTGCAACCGGCGGGAGGCAAGAGTGGAAGAATGGACGGGTGTAGACTCAACCGGCTGCGCCGGGACTTTGATCCTAACCGTACGGTAGGATCAAAGTCATGCAATCCGTCTCCGTCATCCGTCGGCAGACGGAGACGGATGACGGATCACTATGGTCAACATGTTTAGTCCTTGTGAAGGTACCGAGAAAATAGCAATTCCTATACGATCAATCATCCATATCTTACACACTTCCTTCTTCTCACAACCTGGCGCGCAGCATGGGATTATTGAACGACACGGGGAGATATTGATCATCGTGCCGCGTCATGGTCCCGGGCGTCATGAAATGCATGGCAAAGGCGCGACGCTGTCGATTCGTTGCATTCGGCTTAGTGCTGTGCAGTGTCTGACAATGGTGGAACGCGACACCACCAGCCGGCAGATCGGCGACCACGGCAACCGAATCGTCGACCTTGTCGCCGGCGTCGATCAGCAGGTTCCCTTCCTCGGTGCCGTGATGCCAGACGGGTGTCAGATGGGAACCGGGGACATAGTTCATAGCCCCGTTCTGATCGTCGACGTCGTCCAGGGTCAACCAGCAACTGACGATGGTGGCGGGAACGCATTTCCAGTAGGCATTATCCTGGTGCCAGTGAATTGGGCCGCCGTGCCCTGCCGGTTTGAAAAGCGCCTGATCCGAGAATAGCTGTATATTCGGGCCGATCAGGGCCTGGACAATATCGAGGAGCGGGCCGTGGTAAGCGAGCTTGCGAAACGTCAGGTTCCTGCGTGTCAGTTCGGTAATCTGCAGCACCTGGATCTCGGCGTCGAACT
Source organism: Lentisphaeria bacterium (assembly GCA_963582235.1). GTDB lineage: Bacteria > Verrucomicrobiota > Lentisphaeria > JABSQK01 > CAJWLW01 > CAUZRT01. The sequence continues at coordinate 2,727 of CAUZRT010000095.1, read as the reverse complement.
TTGCCTGTACGTCATCGGTACCATCTATGGACAGATTGCGAAACTCGGATTGCCCGGACCGGGCCAGTTCGAACTCGTGATCATACTCTCGGCGCATTTCTTCGAGCATGTCGTCATCCAGCAGCCTGCCGAATCGAAGAAATCCGTTCGTATGAAATGAATCGATCTGCTCCTGTGTGAGTGCCGAGCCATTGAATTGTTCTTCTGTTTGTCTCATTTTGTCAATCCTGGTGTTTAGGTATATACACTAAATCGCGATGGCTTGGAGTTCAACCCGTTCATCCGAAAGACGGCATCCTACTCCGAAGAACGTGAAGGGTCACTCACGAGCGCCCGAAGGAAGCTTGTTGAGTACATCCGATTGTTATGGCCATCATCACGACTTCGAGTCGCGTTTTCAGTCGCCCCAAGCAGTTGTTTGAGCCGCGCCAAATCTTTGCGGTTGGCCCGGCGCATGATGAACGACACAGGCGGCGCCATTAGCGCCGAGAACCCTACCGGAGGACGCCCATGATTCCGGAGGGCATACGCGGTGATGATTCGTTGATGGCCTGCCACGAGTAACTCGTCTCCATCGGAAACGGGCCTTCCGCGGTTCGCATCACGAAGCGTACGGCGGAAACTAATTCTACGATTTCGTACGTGTATTTCAAACGGCATCCGAGAAAGTGGGCCACGAAAGCGATCTGCGAGCCGACAGCGGCGTGGCGTGGCGTGGCGTTTTCCATTCGACGGATTTGATGTTGCCGTACCAGTTCTGACGCGTTGTCTGGATTGGCAGCGTAGCTCGCCACGTCCTTGCAAGAGCAAGCGATCACGATCTTCTGAAGAGACGTCAACGTTCGCCATCTATGGGAGTCCTGTATTTTGGCCACACAACGTGAAAGCTGATCCACAACTGCCCTATCCCGGTGGTTTGGGGGCTGTGGATCAGCTCGGACGTTGACCATAGCGATCCGTCATCCGTCGGCTGACGAAGACGGATTACATTACTTTGAGTCAGGGCCCCAGCAAAGCCGCATAACTCGATTCTCTATGAATTTGTTATTTTAAGTCCGAGAATGAAGACCGGCGTACTGCCGCGATCGTCCTCGTTCTCGAATCCCGTCACGGCCGATCTCGCCCACGCGCTCCGAGAACGAGGACCGCTGCGTTGAGGACGCGGACGATCTCTCAAAGTCTCGGCACAGCCGGTTAACTTCATCGCCCCCTCCGCCCGCCCTGGCATTCTTGATATCTCCCGAGACTCGGCGTCTATTATCCTCATGTCCAGGAAACTGCGCGTCGCGTGCCGGTGCTGTCGGATGGGGATGGAGGTATAATGGACTTCGTGTTCTTAATGGATCCGCTAGCGTCGATCGCCATATATAAGGATACGTCGTTCGCCTTTATGCTCGGCGCTGCTCGCCGGGGGCACAACATATTTTATGTCCCGGCGTCGGGGATCCATTTGACCGATGCCGGGGTAAGCTTCACAGCGACGCCGGTGACGCCGAAAGGCGACGTCGACGAACCGTTTGTCTGCGAGTCGCCCGGCAGGATAGATGGGGCAAACGTCGACGCGGTTTTCGTCCGCACGGATCCACCGTTCGATGATCAGTACCTGATGAACACCTGGCTGCTCGACCAGCTGCCGGCGCACGTTTTTGTTTTCAATAGCCCGCGCGGGCTGCAGACCGTAAACGAAAAGGTGTGGACCGTCCGGTTCCGGGAACTGATACCGCCGACTCTGGTGAGCAGCGACATCGAGCGGTTCAAAGAGTTTCTCGACACGCACGGTAAGATCGTTGTCAAACCGACGAATAGTTTCGGCGGTGCGGGTGTCTTTATTATCGAAGCGGGCGACAGTAACGCGCCGGTTATCTTCGAGACATTGAGCAATGACGGGCGGCCGATCATTGCACAACGCTATGTACCCGAATCCGTCAACGGCGACAAGCGCATCTTGCTGCTCGACGGCGAATCGCTTGGCGCCGTGCTGCGGGTTCACAGCGAAGGGGAGCATCGCAACAATTTCTTTGCCGGCGGCAATCCGGTCGCAACGGAGATCACGGATCGTGACCATGATATCATTGCCGCTCTGAAGCCGCAGCTGCGGGCGCTCGGTCTGGCGTTTGTCGGAATCGACGTTATCGGGGATTATCTTATCGAGGTCAATGTCACCTCGCCGACGTGTCTTCAGGAGATGAACGAACTGTACGACGTACAACTCGAAGACGCGGTGATCGACTTCGTAGAGAAGCAGGTGAGACAAAGACGGGAATAGCCTGGGATCATGTGGATTGGATGCCGGGTAACCGCGCCTCGTACAACACTCAGAAACTCCCACACTCCCCCACGCCATCACGCCATCATTTCAACCCTCCGACCTTCCAACATTCCATGTTGCTCAAAGGTATTGAAGAAGAAGTTTATGCGGGTACCACCGATGGTGAAATCGTCGGTTTCTCGCCGCGTGCGGCGGCGGACCTGCCCTGGTGTCAGACGGAGCCGGATGATCGAAACATCGAGTATATGACAACGCCGACTCGGGACTATGAGAGCATGGGGCTCGAACTGCTCGGCCGCCGTCGTCGCCTGGCAAATTATCTGCGGGATGCCGGCGATTACGTGCTGGTGCCCGGCAGTTGCATGGCGTTGCCCTATGCCCAGGAGTTTCAACTGGCCAACCCGAAGAATCCGTACTATCGCTACATCAAGGAGGCTTATGGCACGACGGTCGTTACG
>CAUZRT010000094.1:0-10604 GCA_963582235.1 Lentisphaeria bacterium | reverse complement strand
CAGCGGCCGGGTTTCATTCGAGATTGTCAGTAAGGCACACAACGCGACCATACCGTATCTGATCGCCGTCTCAGCCCCATCGTCGCTGGCCGTGGAGATAAGCCAGCGCTGGGGAATGACCGTCATCGGTTTCTGCCGTGGCGACCGCGCAACGGTGTATTCGAACGTGGAAAATGTCGCGTTCGAGCCGAAAGCCGACGGCTGATGTTCCGCTGTCGCCCCTGCGAATATCGCCCCGGGCAGACTAGTTGCCAAGGCGCTGCACGAAGCGGGATATCCGCGCCGTCGCTTCTTCGATGTTCGCCATACTGGTTGCGTACGAACACCGGACAAATCTGTCGGCATCGCCGCCGAACGCGGTTCCCGGGACAACGGCAACCTTTTCCTCCGACAGCAGGCGCCGGGCGAATTCCTCGGAACCCAGACCTGTCGTCGAGATGTTGGGAAATGTGTAAAAGGCGCCCTCGGGATTGGCGCACGACAATCCCATTTCCCGAAAGCGTCGCACGATGACGTTGCGACGCTGCCGATACTCTTCCCGCATGGCTTCCATCTCGCGCCGCCCGTTTCGCAGCGCTTCGATTGCGCCCTCCTGAGCAACAATCGAAGCGCACAATATCGAGTACTGATGAATCTTCATCATGGCGTCGATGATGTCCGCCGGGCCGCATGCATAGCCGATCCGAAACCCGGTCATGGCGTAGGCTTTACTGCAGCCATGCAAAAGAACGGTCCGCGATTTCATCTCAGGAAACGCCGCGACCGACCGGCATCGCTCACCGTATGTCAATTCGGCGTAAATCTCATCGCTGACAACCAGTAGATCGCGCTTGATGGCCATCTCCGCGATCTGTTGCCGCTGCACATAGGACAGATTGGCACCCGTCGGATTGTTTGGAAAGTTAAGTAGAAGCGCCTTGGTTCGCGGGGTGATCCGTTCCTCGAGCGCCGCCGGATCGAGAGAAAATTCATCCGCTTCCCGTGTGACAACCGGGATCGGAACGGCATGTGACATGACGACGGACGGGCCGTAGGAGACGTAACAGGGTTCATGGTAAATGACCTCATCGCCCGGATTCAGCACCGCGCGGAGTACAAGATCGAGCGCCTCGCTGACTCCCACGGTGATGATGCATTCGGTTTCCGGACAATATTGCACACCGAATTCGTGGGCGACGTAATCGCACACGGTCTGGCGCAGCGACAGAAGCCCCAGGTTTGACGTGTAACCGGTGTGACCTTTTTCCAGGGCATAGATGACTGCTTCGCGTATACCCCACGGGGTCGGAAAGTCCGGCTCGCCGACGCCAAGAGAGATGACGTCATCCATGGCCGTAACCATTTCGAAAAAATCCCGGATGCCGCTTCGCGGTATCTCCGCAATATGCGACGCCAACCATCGACTTGAAGATTGCTTCGACATCGGACGTCCTTGGTCATTCCGTGAGCGGAGTTCTAGTTAACCGGCTGCGCCGGCGCTTGCGATCCGTGATTCGTAATCGACCCATTCATGATCGATGTTCGAATACAGAGCGATTACGAATTGAGCGATTACGTGTGAAGCGCTACTGGGCGTCAAATAATAAATTCCTATACGAATCGAGTCATGTGAAGACTGCACTCCCGAGAAACTTTCCGCCACGGCAGACGTGAGTCCCGTTGGGACGGTATAACGTCCCTCACGGGATCAGCCCCGCCACCGCGAGACTGACAAATTGTAATAATCCGTCATCCGTCGGCTGACGGAGACGGATCGCAGCGCGAGGCGGCGGACGCTCTTCAGAAACTTGGAATTTAGCGGACGCGGTTTGAGTTGCACTTCCGTCAACTGACGGAGGGGAGGCTGTGTCCCGCATTGCGGCCCTCCGGTCCTACCGTACGGTAGGATTTCTGTCACGCATGAGCCGCCCGCGTCGCGTGCGGTTCAGACGCTCCCTACAAATTTGAGGACGAGGACGAATTGTGACTACCGATTCCGACAAAATGAATTGCCAATATTTCGCTCAATACTTACAGGACGCAGCACTACGGGGCCACGCTGAGCCGCTCATAGTCCTCATCCTCTTCGACCTGAAAACCGGCCTCCTTGTACTTCTTGAGCATGAAGTGTGTCCGTGTCGAACGCACACCATCCATGGGCGCAAGCTTACTGGCAACAAAACTCGCGACGTCCTGCAGCGTCTCGCCGACAATCACCAGTTGCAGGTCGAAACTGCCGGACACCAGCACCACGTCGGTGACCTCCGAAAACTTGCTGAGAAGACGTGCGACGTGATCAAAGCCACCGTCGCGTTCGGGCTGGACGCCGACTTCGATAAGGGCGCGTACGGGTTGCCGGCCCAGGGAGTCCTCGTTGATCAATGTATAATAACCGTAGATTGTCTTGTTGGCTTCGCTGTCTTTGACGATTTGTTCGACCTCATCAACGGCGATATCCAACCGTTCGGCAATTTCGTTATGGGACAGTCGAGCATTCTTTTGCAAGAGCCCCAAAACCCGGTCACGAATTTCCATTTTTACTGCTCCGGTGGAATTTTCAGTTTCTGGTCGATGTAGATGGTGTGACTCGTCAATTTGTTGGACGTCATCAGGTCACGCAGCGACACCTTGAACGCTTTGGCAATGGCACCGAGTGTGTCTCCCTTCACAACCCTGTATGTCGGCGGCTCCGCCCGAGACGTTGGCGTCTCCACCGCTTCCGTCGGCGAGACCGCCGCCAACCCCGGCGCCTGCGTGTCGCCGGATGATGCCGATCGCGACGGCGGCGCCACGCTAGCGGCGATCTCCTTACTGATCTCAGCGACGATACGCCGGTCCGCCTTCAGGCGCGCCCGTCTTTCCGCGGCGAGACCGTCGCCAAGCGCCCCGAACCGCTGGCCGAGTCGTTGCTCGCGGCCGGTGTCAGCCGACTCGAGCGACGTGATTCGCTGCTTGAGCCCAATAATTTCGCTTTCCAGCCGCAGAATGTATTCCGTATGAGCTTCCTGTTGCTCCGAGAATCGCTGCAGAAGATCCTGTCGCGTGCGCAAATCTTCCGCGTAGGCCGCGCGCTGTTCCGTGGTCGCGCGGATCACCTCTGTGCGAAAGGCAGCGTACTGCTCGGCAAGGTTCGAATTCCCGTCCCCCGTGCCGCGCGTTTGGGCATTAAGACAATACAGCGAAACTGAAATAAGAACCAGACCTGCGATAACTCGCAATGCTGACATGATCGGACTCCTTGATTGATGTTGCGAATTGATCGGGTTGAACTCGGGCGCCGCCGAGCCGGGGTCAAGACATCGGGCAACAACGGTGTCTGGCGGACGGACAAAGTAACTGCCGCACGTCGTGTGGCAGTCTCCTCGATGCAGGCGACCGGGACGCTCGCACGGCGTGCGATCGCCACTTATTCCGGCGCTTGCAGCGGACCTGTTGACGAACGGAAAACGGGTTGCTCTCACAGGAGCATCCGCCGCCTCGCCGCGCGACGCTCCTCGGAAACTTGGATTGTCCGTTCCGGAATCGGTTGCACGGATTGGACAATTGTAGCATAGGCTGGAAGCCTGTGCTACGTCGAGTTGTACGGCTACCAACGCAAGTTTTCCGCCTCGGCGGACGTGAGTCCCGTTGGGCGGGACAACGTCCCCCACGGGATCAGCCCCGCCACCGCAGGACTGGCAAATTATAACAATCCGTCATCCGGCGGCGGACGGAGATGGATCACAGCGTCAGGCGGCGGCCGCTCTCGAGAAACTTGGCTTTGGATGCGAAGCCGTGTGGATCGCCGGCCCTGGACGCGGTTTCCCTCTCTCCCGTTAAGGTGGCAAACGCCGCCGGAATCACCGCGCGAACTCAATGATAAAGATGGCCACCGAGAGCGTCAGACAGTAGTAGCCAAAGTAGTGCAGATTTCCGCGTTTCAGTATTTTCAAAAGCAGAATCAGAGCCAGTAAACCGACTCCGAACGAAACAACAAAACCGACAGCCTGCAGCGGTAGGGACACCGTTGCGATGTCCGTCATCTCCTCGGCCGGTGCCGCCTTCGTGAAGCAGGCGATGCCGGCACCGGCAATCGCCGGGATGGCGAGAAAGAAAGTGTACGTGGCGGCGGCGTCCGGTGTCATACCGAGCCGCGTGGCTATGGCGATGGTAGAACCGCTACGCGACACTCCCGGAACGATTGCCAGGCATTGGAAAAACCCGATCGTCAATGCCGTCGCCGAATTCATGTCGTTCAGGCCCGTGAGGCCCGCGTCCTCATTGTGGAGAAAGATAAGCATGATCCCCGTCGCGCCTAGACCGGCTGCAGTAAACCACAGATGTTGAAAATTTTCCGCGACAACGCCGCGCAACATGACGCCCGCGATGATGATCGGCAAAGTGCCGAAAATTACCAGAAACAGCACCCGCCGGTTGCCCGGCCGGACCAATGCCACCAAATCCCGGCAATAATACGTGACGATGGCCAATAACGTTCCCATATGCAAAACAATGGTGAGCTGCAGATCCGGCTGTCCGGGGCCAATGAGAATCTGGCCGATCACCAAATGCCCCGAGGAACTGATCGGCAGGAACTCCGTGACGCCCTGAATCAACGCCAACAGAACAATGTCAAATACTTCGGTTTCCATCCGTGCACAACGCGGCGGGGCTTATGTCGGACCAGTGGTTTCGGAAAGGCAGACAAAGCGGGTGGAGGACCGCGACCCGACGATAACGGCCCGCATGAAAACTCAGCGGCCTCGTTTCGCGGTGGAAGCGCTGCCGCCGAGTGTGGCCCCGGAGCGCGATCGGCCAATGGAATTCGCTTCGCAGGATCGGCGGCAAACGTGCCGCGAGACAAGCGGCTTATCGGTCCACGATTTGTCCGGCGTTGGCCAAACTGCGGGCCTCGACACTCTGGATTTCCACGAAACCCTGGGAACTCTCGGGATTCAGGCCGTCGCTGGCTTCCATGGAAGAATCCGCCTCGTTGTAAATGCTCGCCGGACAATCCTGCAGCTTGTGAAAGTAGATGTTGCCCTTATATAATCCGACATGCACCGTACCGTTGGCGTGTTCGGCGAAGACATCGATGGCAGTGCGAGCGGCCCGCGTCGCCGGATCGAAGTACCGGCCGTCGTAGATCTGACCGGCAACCAATGCTGATAAGTGCCAAAACAACTGCCCCGATCGCCGGTCGAGTACGGCCTGATAAACCTGCTGCAGGCAGAACCCGAACAGTTCCATTCCGGGCGCTTCGTAGACGCCTCGACTCTTGGTGCCGACGATACGGTTTTCCAGGGCGTTCTTCATGCCGATGCCGTTGCGGCCGGCAATGGTGTTCGCGGACCGCATGGCTTCGAGCGGCGTGACCGCTTTGCCGTTGATGGCAACGGCTTGGGCCCGGTCGAAGGTCACGTTGACCGCCTCCAGTTCGTCCGGCGCCTCGTGCGGCCACACTCCCATTGTTGGTCCGACGATCGTGCACGGCGTCTCGAGACTCTCGAGATCCTCGGCCTCGTGGGACAAGCCGGCCAGATTAGCGTCGGTCGAGTACCGCTTGGTTCCCTCCGCCGCGGTGAAAATATTGAATTTTACCAGATACTCAGCCATCTGTTTACGGCCCGGAAACTCGGCCAGCAGCACGGGGTCCCGCCATGGGGAATAAACCTTCATCTTCGGAGCCAGCACGTTTGTGTATCGCTCGAAGCGCACCTGGTCATTGCCCCGCCCGGTGGCGCCGTGAGCAAGCACAGTGCAGCCACGGTCCTGCATCGCAGCGAGCAGCCCATGGACCGTTACGGCGCGGGCGATACCGGTTGTATTCCAGTATCCACCGTCGTAAGTCGCCTGCGTTTTGATGACCTCAAAGCAGGCCGCTGCCATGGTGTCTTTCAGATCGATAATGACGGTCTCGACATCGCAGGCCGCCATCCGGACCTTGATATTATTTACATCCGTCTCATCGGGCTGCGCGAGATCAGCAGTAAAACAGACAACGTCTATCTCGAGTTCACGCAACTTGCGGGCAATGGAACGGCTGTCGAGGCCGCCCGATACGCATAACCCGAGCCGTTCACCTTGTAGATCTTTGATGGTATTCGCCATAAATTTAAAAGTATCGCTATTACAATCACAGGCTGGTCCGACTCTGGCGGAAAATACCGATACTTTTTAGACAGGTCTGCGGGATCGGCAATCTGGAAGAGCGCAGCAGGGCGGACAGGCGATAAATGTACCGGGTCAAGGTTCTCGCCCGGCTGGCATTCCAGTGAGCGGGCGATTGGGAAATGTTCCAACGTGCACCGCCGCCAATGGCCGGACATCGACCGATTAGGTCACGCCCCAGCCACTAGTCAGTTGTTCAACTCGCACAGGAAATCAATAATGGACCCGCCATTCGGTCTCATGGGTGCCGGGCTCGAATAGAAACTCCGGCTCAATGATCGGATCGGTATCGACCGGAAATGTCAGGACTTCATAGGGTCCGACAACGACCGAGCGGACGAAGGCCCGCCACACACCGCGGCCGGTGCCGTAAGTCCACGCCGCGAAACCACCGTAATCCTCGTCGACTGCCAAGACATTCTTCGGAACCTCGATAAACCCGGAGCCAATATTGGATAAGCCGCGGCCGAGCTTCCGCGACTTGCTCTTGCCGCCAACCGGCTCCCAGTCGTCGTCCTCAAGATCGATAAGGGCAATACCGCCGACGAAATCCAGCAGCTCGTACAACTCCAGCGCCACGTATGGGTGAATGATACCGGCGACGGCCTCGGCGCGAATGGCCGTCTCCCGGTCCGTCCCCAGTGCCTTATCGATCTCACCCATAAAAACCTGCCTGGCCTCTTCATCCCCTTCTTCCAATTCCAGCAACCGTCCCAGTTTCGACTCCGCGTCAAAACGCCAGAAATGCAGTTGGTCATCATCGCTGCTCGCCTTCCGTAGGGGCCCGAACGATGCGGTCGCATAACCATGCTTCACGCCATGCCTCCGCTGCCGTGCGGTACCCGGAAGCAGTCCCATTGCCTGGCTCAGGATGGGCGGCGCGATCAATGTCGAATGCGTCGGCCCCCATTCGACGGGACGCTGATGCCCGTGGAAGGCGATGCCTTTCTCGACGGCCGTGTAGTAGGCACCAAACGAGCAGTTTCTCCCGATCCCGACCTCAGCGCCCAAGCCAAGAGAACCGGCAATGCCGAATTGAACGGCATCGTTCAGATCAAGCAGCCGATTGTAGGGATAAAAGAAAAGTTTGATGAGCGCCGCTTCAAGGAGATTCCGGCGCTGGATCGGGTCGCGGCTGGCCCCCTGTGCCCGACACTGCCCCGCAAGGCAGAATATCGCCATCGCCGTTGCCAATACACATGTGAAGAAACGCTTGCCGCCACGCATTCCGCTTTGCCGTTTCATGGTGAACTACCTGTAGTCGAATGTTGCCGTTATGAAGAACCCGGGACGACCGATCCGACGCCGTTTCGGAGTTTGGCGTCCCTTGTTAAATTTGAAAACGCGAAATGATGTAGTGTTCCAAATCGCAATGGCCGTAACATAACAACGTTTTGAATAATAACCATAGAATGAAAGCTGGGAAACTAAAAATTTGTCTGGGACTTCTCACCCCGCACAAAAGCGCGTTGGCGTAACAGCGACGGGTATTTCGAAGTTAGGCATTCACAAAATCAGGTTCTTGGTCGGCGGCTGGGGCACCGGCCAAGAACCTGATTTTGTGAATGCCTAACGGTAGCCGAGAAGTCTTCAGAGCATCGTTCAGCCGCTGCGAACCGTCTCGTTATTACGTCCCGTCCGCAAGCCCGTCGCTGATGATGCTCTCCATAGCGACACGGGCAGCGTTTTGCTCCGCCGTCTGCCGCTTGCCGGCCGTGCCCGTGCCGTAGCGCGTTTCACCGATTGTCACGCCAATGGTATAGATCTTCTCGTGATCGGGTCCGTTGACATTGAGGACCTCATAGACCGGCTTTTCCTGAAACCGCTTCTGCGACCATTCCTGAAACGCGCCTTTGGGGTTCTCATCCAACAGCAGATTCTCGATCTCGGGATGGGCCTTGTCGACCAACCGGTTCAGAATCACGGCGGCCGCGTCCAGCCGGCTGCCGCTGTCCAGGAAAACAGCGCCGATCAAGGATTCGAAGGCATCGCAAAGGATGGAATCGCGTTCGTGCCCTTTGTTCATTCGCTCGCCGTGCCCAAGCCGAAGGAACTTTCCCAACTCGAGTTCCTTGGCCAATTGGGCCAGCCGCGGTTGCCGAGTAATGGCGGCGCGAATCTTGGTCAACTTGCCTTCGGGATGGCTGGGGTACTTTTGGTAGATCTTGTCCGTGACAATGATCTGAATGACGGCGTCGCCAAGGAACTCGAGGCGTTGATTGTCATTAAACACCGAGTTGGTCTCGGCACGGTACGATGCATGCGTCAGTGCCTCTATGAGCAGGCCGATACTGCGAAATCGATACTGTAGCCGATCCTGGACTTCCGGCAGGGACGGTTCGAACTGTTGCAGTTCTTTGGTCATCTATCAACCATCCGTCAGTCTTAAATCTATCATCGCCTGACCCGGCCTCACGCCAACGTCGCGGTCCTGACATCGGCGATCTGAACCTGCGAATACGTGGTACCGCGATACCGGTTCAAGTGCGGCATTCCGACAACGTCCCACGGCAACGGCGGCATTTCATCAGGAATTCGACCGAAGGCGATGAATGAGATCTTCTTCCCCTCACTGTCGACGAGGCGCCCGCGCGTGTTTTTCTTTCCCGCCAGTGTGACGCGGTCGCCGTTTACATTGCGAATCTGAAAGCGGGGGGCGCTGTGCTTATGGCCAAAGGGTTCGAGCAGTTCGAGTTCTGAGAAAAATTGCTCGTCGAACTCGCCGATACCGACATCGCCATCGAGGTTTATGGGCCGCGGCTCGCCGATGGACATACCGGCACGTGCCTGTCCGACGGCCGATTCAAAGGCAACCTGGAAGCCGGCCAGATTCGATTCACATAAGGCCATGCCGCTGGCCATCGGGTGGCCGCCGTAACGGTCGAGAAAGTCCCGGCATGTTGCCAATGTGTCGACCAGATTGACACCGTCGACGCTGCGCCCCGAGCCGTGAATCTGACCATCGTCGTTGATACTCAGAACAACAGTCGGCCGGTTGAATAACTGTACCAGGCGGGAGGCGACGATGCCAATCACCCCGAGATGCCAGTTCCTGCCGAAAACGAAGGTCGCGTGCAGCTTGTCCATGTCCATACCGGCAATCTGCGCCAGCGCGGAATTGAGTGTTTCCTCCTCGGTCGTCTGCCGTCTTCGATTACACAAGTCCAGATTCGAGGCCAGCGGATACGCCTCGACGATGCTCGTCGACTGCAGCAGGCGCATGGCATCGCTGGCATCGCCCATGCGCCCCGCAGCGTTGAGCCGCGGCGCCAGTCTGAAGGTGATGTCCGAGGGCTGAACCTGCTCATGAAGCCCGGCCATCTCGCACAAGGCCCGGATTCCCGGCCGCCGCTGTGCCGACAGAACCTTCATGCCGTGCTTGACAATGCACCGATTCTCGCCGAGCAGCGGCACAATATCCGCAACCGTTCCCAGCGCCACGAGATCCATGCCGTCCTTCAAGTCCACGTCCATGCCGCCGAAATTGTTTTCGAGCCCATACTTGACGAAGGCATGGCAGAGCTTGAAGGTGACACCGACGCCGGCAAGGCAATGCAAGTCTTCAAGGTGGTCGTGCAGCCGTGGATCGATGACGGCGACCGCCTCGGGCAGCGTGGCGCCGGCCTGGTGATGATCCGTGACAATGACGTCGAGGCCCCGGGCGTTGGCCTTACGGACCGCGTCGCAGCTGTTGATGCCACAATCGACCGTGACCAACAGCCGGTGCCGTTCGCTCACCGCCTTGTCGATGGAGGCGACCGTCAATCCGTAGCCGTCGTCGATCCGGTGCGGTACGAAACATTCGACCACGGCGCCGTTCTCAGTCAGCAACCAGGCAAGCAATGACGCTGATGTGATGCCATCGGTGTCATAGTCACCGTGAATCAGGATGTGCTCCTGTTTTTTGATCGCCTGCCAGAGTCGTGCCGCTGCTTCACGCGTCCCGGGAAGCAGGAACGGGTCGGAAAGATGCTGCAATCGTGGGTAAAGAAACGTTTCTATGGCAGACAAACCAATCCTGCGATGGGCGAGGACCATAGCCGTCGGCCGTGTCAACCCGAAGTCCGTTCGAATCCGCGAAATCTCACCATGGTCAACCTTTGGAATCACCCATCGCTGTTCATTCATTTACACTCCTTAATTCTGTTTCAATTTGACCTTAATATAGCCTGTCTCGAGAGGTGAATCCAATCCCGTCCATTCTTCGCCTCACGCTCCCTGCGCAGCGCCTCTCCCGCATCCCTTTTGTTTCTTTTCACAGAATACTCGGCACACGTCGCTAGATGGCAGACACGGGATCACGGTCCATTGCGGATCGTAATGATAGGGTAAGGACGGGAAGAGTGCGAGGGAAGAGGAAGGGCAAGGTGGTGCCCGACACTGACAGACAGTTCGTCGAACTTAGCTGGCTTTACCGGGGGGGGGGGGGGGTATCCGTGATTGGTAATCGACCCATTCTTATCGAACCATTCGCC
>CAUZRT010000093.1:0-10625 GCA_963582235.1 Lentisphaeria bacterium | reverse complement strand
CCAGAAACTGGCAAAGGAAGTATCGGAGAAACTCTGGGTACTGTCGGCTGAGTCGGACGATGAAATCAAGATTTTCATCAACTCGCAGGGCGGGCACGTGGAAGCGGGCGACACGATTCATGACATGATTCAGTTCGTCACGCCGCCGGTGAAGATCATCGGCACGGGCTGGGTCGCGAGTTCGGGTGCGTTGATCTTTGTGGCGCCGCCGAAGGAAAACCGGCTGTGTCTGCCGAACACGCGGTTCATGCTGCATCAGCCTCAGGGCGGCGCTTTCGGGCAGGCCATCGATGTCGGTATCGAAGCCGAGGAAATCGTCAAAATGCGCCAGCGCCTGAACAACATTTTCGCGCGTCAAACCGGGCAGCCGGTGAGGAAAGTTGAAAATGACTCGGAGCGGAATTTTTGGATGTCCGCGACGGAGGCGAAAGAGTACGGCCTTGTGTACAAGGTCATCAGTTCGGCCAGCGAACTGTGAGACGGGATGATGGACCGCGGTCGTTCAGGTAGCTATGGCGGTTTCCGCCAAAAGCGGACGTGAGTCCCGTTGGGATCGGACAACGTCTTTCACGGGATCAGCCAGAGGCTGAAAAAAAATGTGGATGGAAATGACGAAGCCGTGTGCCCCGACTCCATACCATCATTTCGACGAACAACACGACGGAAGTGTATTGGGAGAATGGCGATATGCAAACAGTCCAGGCAGGCGGCTTGACGTTTGAAATGGAGAACCGGTCATTCGGCGGGGACGGCGGGACGCAGTTTCGCGATATGCAGTGATTTCAGATGTGTCGCATCTGGCCGACGATGGTATCCACGGACTGCTGGGATACAAGTTCCTTTCCCGACAGAAGACGGGGATCAATTACGGCTCGCGGAAACTCCTCATGTATTAGGCGCGCAGGGCGCGCTTAACAAATGCGGATCTTCTCCACAAACGCCTCCGGCAATCTTACCGGTTTGCGTTTGACGTAATCGAAGCCGGCAAATCCCGTCTCTGCCAGGGCGATCCGTGTATCGGTCCGGCGAACCTCATTACAGATTCGGAACGTTGTGCCTTTCACCTCGACGAAGGCACTGCGAATCGTCAGTTCATCGCCGAGAAAACCCTCCGCCTCGAATTGCACGCAGAGATCGATCATTGTCAGTCCTGTTGCTTCATCCCCCAGGTTCAGCTCTGCGAAACCCAATTGCGCGAGGAGTTCGACACGTGCCTGATGAAGCAGGCCTGCCAGCGCGTGATTGGCAAGATGGGCGCCGTAATTGAGGTCGGTGACCCGGACACGGCAGACGGTCTCAAAGGGATAATTTTCCAATGGTTGGAGTTTGAGGCGCGGCATGGGCGAGATGGGGATTTGGAATTTTGAATTTCGGATTGCGGACCGACTTCGCTCCGGTAGCTACGTCGGTTAAAATTACGGATTGGGTGACGGCGGAACGGTGATCCTGGGTACGCGGGGAATGAGTGAGACGTGAGATGTGAAACGTTAGACGTGAAACGTAAGGCGTAATACGTGAAGTATAATATAACGCCTTGGAATCTCCCCGGAGACAGGAAGATAACGAGTGAAGGCCCTGCCGTCCGGCAGCCGGCAGCCGGCGGACGCCGCAATAACAGAGCGAAGCGCGCGTTGCCTTCTTTCCCGGTTTTCAACTCGTATTCGATCACAAATGGATCGATTACAAGATTTCGAAAGATTGCACGCAGGCTAAGCGCCGGAGCTCAGGGCATTGACAGCTTTGCCATTGATTGGTAACTTATACCTCCGCTCCGCCGTGACCCGGTTCACCGGTCGGAATAACGAATCGGCTCTGGAAAGTGCATATGTTTACATCTGACGAAATCACATCGGCCGAATCGACCGTTAACGAGTTGCGGGCGTGTTACACGCGCTTACGCGAGGCGATTGCCACCGTGATTGTGGGTCAGGAGGCTGTTGTCAAGACATTGGCGGCGGGCCTTATCAGCAACGGTCACATGCTGATGACGGGAGTCCCGGGCCTGGCGAAAACCTTGATGGTCAAGGCTTTGGCGAAATCACTCGGATGGTCGTTCCACCGTATTCAATTCACCCCGGACCTGATGCCCGCGGATATCACCGGGACTGAGATACTGCAGAGCGATAGCCACGGCGGCCGGCGGGAACTGGTGTTTCAGCACGGCCCGATATTCGCCAATCTGATTCTTGCCGACGAGATCAACCGAACGCCGCCGAAGACCCAGGCAGCATTGCTCGAGGCGATGCAGGAGCATGCTGTGACCGTCAGCGGCGTGACCTACCAACTGGAGCCGCCGTTCGTTGTTGTGGCAACCCAGAACCCGATCGAACAGGAAGGGACCTACCCGCTTCCCGAGGCGCAGCTTGATCGGTTTATGTTCAGTATCTACATCGACTATCCCAGCAGCGAAGAGGAAATCGATATCGCCGCCCGGCCGGCACGCATGGAGCTGCCGGAAATTACACCCATTGCCGAGAGGGAAACCTTTGTGCGTTATGCCCGGATCGTCGATGAGGTGCCGGTGTCCCGGCATGTTCTCGAGTACGCCGTGGCATTGACCACCGCCACGCGGCCGAAGGGCAAACACGCCGATGGCTACATCAGCCGTTATGTCGCCTGGGGTGCGGGCCCGCGGGCGACCCAGCACCTGATCACCGCGGCCAAGGCGATGGCCCTTCTCGACGGTCGGCCGGCACCTGAATGCCGGGATATCCGGGACGTCGTCCGCCCCGTCCTTCGTCACCGCATCATTCCCAATTACAACGCGCTTGGCGAAGGGATTGACTCCGATTCCGTCCTGCAGCATCTGCTGGCGACGGTGATGGAAGCGGAAAGCTGATTTCGAATTTCTACAGAAATTGGAATGGAAACGGAAGAGTCACTCCTAAACATGTCGCGAATGGAGGCCCTCGGCCGTGTCAGCCTCCGCCCGCGGGGTGCCGCCGAAGGGACGTTCGCGGGCCCGCACATTTCCGTCTATCGCGGTACGGGTGTCGAATTCTCAGATTACCGGAGCTACAGCGAAGGTGATGACATCCGCCTCGTCGACTGGAAGTTGTACGCCAAATGCGATCGCCATTATGTGCGCGTTTACGAGGCTGAGCGCAATTTGTTGACTTATCTGGTCGTCGACACCAGCGGCTCGATGGAATACGCGGGCGCTGTGCAGACGACCGACAGCAAGCTACGCTATGCCGGTCTTTTGGCCGCGGCGCTTTCCTTTCTCGTTGTCCGGGAAGGTGATGAGGTCAGCTTGGCGTTGGCCGGTGACGTTGTGCATGAATATCTGCCGCCGCGCGGTTCATGGATGCAGCTCCGCACCCTGGTCGCCGCATTGGAGTCGGCGACGGCCACGGGAACGACGCGTCTCGGGGATTGTCTGGAGACCGTTTACACCCGCGTGTCGCGGCGCGGTGTTCTGATTATACTGAGTGATTTTCTGGACTTCTCGCCGCGATTATGGACGGCGATCGATCTTTTTCGCCGATCGAAATTCGATGTCATGGTGTTTCACATCATCCACCCCGAAGAAATGGAGCTGCCGGACGTCGGTGCCGCGCGGTTTCTTGATGCGGAGTCCGCAGATGCAATGTTCAAGGTCGAGCCTGATGTCATCCGAACGCTGTACCGGGATCGCGTCAGTGACTTCCTGAGGACGATCGAAGGCGGTTGCCGCGCGCGCGGCTGTGACTGGTACCTGGCGCGGACGGATGCCGATCCCTACGTGTTTCTCAAACGCTGCGTCCTGGCTCGTGACGTGGTTGTCTGAAGCCAATGATTCAATTCTTCAATCCGTGGCTGCTGGCCGGGCTGGCCGCCATCGGCCTTCCGGTTCTGGTGCACTTTTTGACACGGCCGCGACCGCGCTTGATCCGGTTTCCGACCCTGAAGTTTCTGGTCGAAGCCGGAAGCGGACGCAAGGCTGTTCACCGATTGCGGAGTTGGACGATCCTGGCCTTGCGTTGCGCCGCCATTGCGGCTTTGGTCTTGGTGTTCGCACGGCCGTTCATGAGATCGGCGGGCGATGTCGGGGCGCCTGGGGCGGCTGGACGCGCCGTTTTGTTGATCGATGGTTCGCTCAGCATGCAGGCAGTCAAGGGTGGTGTCAGTATTTTTGACAAAGCACGAGCGGAAGCCGCGGATGTGCTCCGCAGCTTTGAAGACGGGGACAATGCCAATGTCCTTCTCTTTGGGCTTGAAACGAAACCGCTTTTACCCGCTCTGACACAAAACCTGGCGGTTCTCCACGAGGCCCTGCTGAAAGCCCAGCCAACCATGGAGGCAGGCGAACCGCTGGCAGGAATTCAAGCGGCCGTCGCCATGCTCGAGGGTGATGGATCGATCTATGTCTTCAGCGATTTTCAACGGAGTAATTGGACCGCGACGGAGCTGTCCGTGCCGCCCGGGGCAAGACTTTTTCTCCGGCCCGTGCATGAAACCCCGGTCGAAAACGTTGCGGTGACCGCGGTCACGGTGACACCGCCGTCGCCGACCGTCGCCGAGCCGATTCAGTTGGCTTGCAGTGTCGTCAACTACAGCCCGACGTCGCGTCGCGCCACGCTTCGATTGTCAATGGACGGCATTGCACGTGAGCGTGTGCTTTCTCTGGGCCCGTATGCATCGGAGGAGGCTGTGTTTGAATTGACGCTGCCGGCAGCCGGGCGCTACCCCGGCTCGGTATCGCTCGAAGCTGATGCCCTCACTGCCGACAATCGCCGCTATTTCACAGTCCCAGTCAGCGACGCACTGCATGTGTTGATGATATCCGATCGCGGGCCGGAGGATCCCTCGGGGGCTGCATTCTATATGGGCAAAGCTATCGTGCCGCGCGTCGAACAGTCCGGGGGGATCGTTCTGCATACGCGCCATTCCCATGACGCCGATGCACTCATCCTGGAGCAGGCCGACATCTATGTGCTCATCACCCCGGCGGACATACCGACACATACGCTGGAAGTTCTGTTGCGCCGCGTCGTTAACGGCGCCGGATTCATTTGTGTCATGGACGGACCGGGCGTGCCGGGTTTGTTGCAGAGCGTCGGCGGGATCTCCAACGGCGCCGTGACGCCGCCGTACGAGCTGTTTGGGATTGTTTCGTCGTCGGTGTCGGAGGGCGATGCCCTGCAATTAGGCGGCCTCGTGGGATCACCACTGGCCGCATTCGCGGGGCCGGGGCACGGCGACTTTGGCGAAATTCGATTCAGCCGCCATTTTCGAACCGGGATTCTCGCGGAACGGCGGGACGAGGTGTTAATGACATTTGCCGACGGTGCCGCTGCCGTCACCTTCTCTCGAGCGGATTTGGGCAAGGCCGTTTTCCTGAATCTTCCGTTGACTCCCGACGGCGGTAATTTTCTCGGCAGTCCCTTGTTTCCGGCATTTGTCCATGAGATGCTTCGCCACCTTCGTCGGGCGCCCGGGCGGACAGCAGTTCGAATCGGGGAGACCTGGCAGCTAAGTGTGCCGAGCCCGGGCGAAGGCGAGGACACGGATGAGATCAGGGTTGTCGGTCCGAACGATGCGCCGCTCACGTACAGCGTTGTCGGACGCGGTCGTGAGCTGAGCCTGGCCCTGCCGAAAGCGGATGTACCGGGCCACTACCGTGGGCTCTTGGGCACGTCGACGGTTGCGTTGATAGCTGTTAACGTGGATGCGCGGGAAAGTGATACGCGCGATGTGGCACTGTCGTCGGTCGAGGCGTTGATGGCAGCGGGCGCTGGTGGCCGGGTCAGCGTCATCCAGCATGATCGTGAACTTCTGCGGGCCGGACGGAATCGTCCGATATGGCCGGCGTTGGCCTGCCTGGCGGCCGTCTTCCTCGCCGCCGAGATGACGATCCTGGCTTTTTGGGGGACGGGCTGGGCGGACGGGAGTGCGTAACCGTGAGTGCGTGGGCTTATTCAGCCAAATCGACAACGTTCTGTCGATTCTGTGAGTCTCGTAACGCGACGACCCACGATGCGGTTTTCAATTAGGTCAACGAACAGGAGAACGATGGCGATCCAGATCGTCAAAAATTTGTTGGGGTGCCTTAAGTAAACGCCTTTTTATCGATGCCTTTTGTCTGCGGCTCATTATATCGAAAAACGAGATCCGGCGTCGGAGGAAATCCCGCGGCTTCGGCCTCGACGGACGCCTCCCGCGTCAGCCCGTTGATACCGTTAATGATCCGGCGCCCGATGCTCCATAGATATTCGATGACGTGATGCTTCTCAATGTACCGAATCGTCGCCAGGGCAGCAGCGTATTCGAAAGCGTTAGTGCAATGCGTCGAGGAAATCCACGAATCGGCAACGCGATCCATATACCGGGGCGGGCAGACCACAACTGACAGGGGAACGCCGTTACACATAGTTTTCCCGAAGCACCCGCCGTGACCACAGGTAATGGATTCGCGCAGCTCGGCCAGCGAGCGGAGGCCGTCGATCTCTTCGGCGGTAATCAGGCGGCTGACTAAATCTTCCCCGCCTTCTTCAGGTCTGCATCGAGTTGCGCTTGATACGCCTTTTTCGCCGCGATATCTACCTCGCAGCTTTCGGCCACATAAACAAATCCCATCGCCTGACGCGAGCGGTCGGCACTGGTATTGCCGTCAGCCCGGTGGATGATCAACGAGTGATGCGCAAGCAGGTGGCCGGCTTTACAGGGAAAGCTGCGCTGGTTCTCGATATCGTTGGGCACGCCGAAATCCGCTATGCCCTGGGAAAACCCCAGTGTCTGCGTCCGCACATGATGGCGCGTGCCGAAGCGGTGCGAGCCCTGAATGTAACTCACGCAGCCCTGTTCCGGTTCGATGTCTTCGAGCGCCAACCAAAGTGTTACCGCATGATTGGGAGTAATGTGAAAATAGTACCCATCCTGATGGGGCGGCGTCGGCTGCCCGACGCCGGCCGGCTTGTTGAAGTACTGAAAATTGGTCGGCCGTACCGCCTCGCCGAGAAGGATGGCGGCCAGGCTGCGGAACGGACTGTCCATGAACAACTGCTTGAAGTATGCGTCGTACTGATTCATTTCTTTGAGTTGCTTCAGCGTGCTCGGGTCGTCCTTATCTTCGTAATAGACGTCGTTGCCGGTGATCGTCGGCACCACATCGCGAATGTAACGATCCAATTCTGAGCGCAGCGCCGGTACACCTTCGGAATCGAGAAACCCCGGTAACGATACGAAACCGTTCAGATTGAACTCGCGATGTAGCCGGTCGGCGTGTTTGTTCAACCATGCGCTGGAAACAGCCATGTTACAGACCTCCTATCTTCCACGTCTCTGCCTAAGGCGAAATATTGTCACTGTTCATCCTGACCGAACTGCGTTTTCGGTATTTGGCTGTTCGAAATGACGCGAATTGCGGGCAACTGTCCACTGTGGGAGGCCGCGTCCCCGCGGGCGAAGGGCTTTGGAATCGCGTGAAAATATTTTTATCCCGCCGAGGCGGGACTCGCCCCTTTGCTCCTAACCGTATGGTAGGACTCGTTCGCGAGATCCGCACCGCATCTCGGTACGACTATGGTGGTGGAAGATGTCGCCGGAAGCCGGCCGGCGCAGTCGCATTGGCAATCCGTCAGCTGACGGACTAACGCCAAACGGACGGTCCCGCATGCGGCATGAAACTATTTTTACGCGAGCCCTTAGTCTTGAAGAGTCGCTCGCGGAGACGCGGCCTTCCACATTTTTGGGTGCCACAGCCATGCAACAGTTTCTTCCTGAATTGATCACCGCCTTGAATTTGGGTCGATGCGCCGACAGACCTGAGAAGACAATAATCCTTGATACGGAGTTTTGCGAATTGACGCAACCGGCTTTATAGGTGTGGGATGCATGGGGCAATCGCCCCATTGTTTCAAAGGCGCACCGGGCCGGTAGACCCATGTTCCCACTGGTCAAGACAAAGGGAAATCCTACCGTACGATAGGAGCGGACACGGTTTAATGTGGGAGGCCGTCCCGCGGGCGATTCATCAAACTCTGGCAAAGTGCCGTCCGTGGGATCATGCGACTCACATGGCCGAACATCGAACACCCAAGTGCATAGGGAGGCCCCCAAGTATTCTTCCTCGGCCTCATAATCAGCTGTTTCGTCGGCACCCTTCTGGGCCAGTCCCTTCTCGGTTCTCGTTCTGGGATGGACCTATCGCCTGGCCCGGCGCTCGGTCGTCAAGCATTGGTGGCGCCTCAGTCCCAAAGAGGGCGATGCGGAGTTCGCAACGTTTCTCGGGCGATACGAGTCGTTGCGTGGCGAGGCACGGTGGCCGCGATCGTATATGCACCAGGAGATACGGGTGCAGGTGAAGTCACTGGCTGCAGCGCCAACGGCGCGAAAGTTTCGCATCCTGCTCAGTATCCCGTTTCACTCGTTTCAGCGCAACCTAAAACTCGGCATCCAAGGGATACTCAATGCCTGGATTATTCACTCTGCCGCCGGCAGTGATCCTGCTTTTCTCGTGGTACGCGGGATGGAACAATTCATTTAACAAAAGTTATGAACAGGCGGTCGTCGGCCCGCTCAGCGGTCTCTTCGGCGGATTCCTTGTTCATGCTTGTGATGTTGTATGTACCGATGGCCCAGATCCGCCAGGCGGCCACCGGCGACTGGCAGCGATTCTTCCAGTTCAGACTTGTAGGGGCAATAATCTGCCGCCGCCCGCTTGCCTGCCTTGGAGTCGCCATATGTCATGTCATCCTCTCGATTCCAGTTTCGGTTTTGAAGACGATTCCCTATTTTCTCGCTCACCTGAAGCCCGAAATCGACGCCATGACCGATGCGCAACTCGTGCAACTGCTTAATAGTTTTTATTTGCGCACAGGCCTTCTCGGCTTTCCTTGTTTCGCGTTCTCCGGCTTCTGGCGGCGCGCATCTATGCCGGCGGCCTGGTGCGTGTGATTGGTGAGCGACAGGATATATGGCCGTTGTTGGCGGGGGAAGAGGAAGAACTGCCGACGGAACTGGGACATTTGTCCACGGTTGAAGAAATAGAGCCGGTGGACTGCCTTGTTCGTCCGGTCAAGCGAACATTTCGGATGCTCTGTTTCGCTGTGACAATGGTCGTGTGGTTCTCGGTTTTCGGACAGGTGTATGTCTCGGAGTTTCTCAACTACCACGGCGCCGGCGGCTGGCTGAATCAGCCGTTGATCCAACTGCCGTGGTTCAGGTATGTGTCGAGCCACCTGCGGGAGAAAGGGACAACTGGAAAAAGGAAACTTATCGAAAGGTCGAATGGATCGCCGGAGGACCCCTCCTCCCCAATCAGAAGGCGAACGTGACGTTCGTGTTCAGCCGGTTCTCGCGGTAATCATTGTAGCCCACGGTGGCCTCGTAACCGGCACTGACGCTAAGCCGGTCCGTTATCGCCATCTCGACATCTCCGCCGAGAAACCAGAAACTGCCGTCGGCGGCCGAATCGTTCTTCACCGTGGTGTAATAGGATGCATAGAGAATCGTGGACAGACTGTCCGTCCAGTTTTTCTGAACATCGAGCATGTTGATCCATACCGTGTTCTTCTGGTCGAAGATCTGGTCCAAGGACTCGTTGTTGCCGTTCGACAGGCTGCTGGTCCACCCGCAGTCCATGCCGGCGACGACAATGTTGGCTGCTATATTGACTCCCGCCGCCCAGCGACTGTATGAGTCGCCGAGACTGATCGGACCCAGCAGCGGATCGACAAAGGGGGTGTCCTCAATATCGATGTGCGTGTAGTTGACGAAGCTACCCACCGAGAAATGATCGGTGGCGAAGTAATTGAGGAACACGTCGAGGCTGTTGCTCTGGCGCTCGAGGTTTGTTGGACCGCCGATCTCGTATCGGTAATGAGCGCCGACGAAACCCAACTCGAGCGTCTCGGCAATGGTGCCGTATACCGTAAAGGCCGTTCCCGTGTCGTGTCCGGAGCCGTCCGCATTGCTGTCGGTAAAGCTGGCAACGGAATAATTGACTATCATTGTCAGATCCGTCACCCACTCCCCGCCCGCCGCCGTCACCGATTTCTTGACTCCCGGATTTCCGGCCCGGTTGTTACGCATGGCGGCGTTGGTAACGTTGCGGAATGCGATCGTCCGATCTTCGCTGACGTCGGCGTTTTCCACGGCGCTGGCCACCTTGCTAATATTTGCCGCCGTGGCCAAAGCCTGCGCAAACCGGTCGTTCAACACGTCGTTGATGCTGTCGGACTGATTCAGGAAGGCCTCGAGCATGTTGATGCGCAAATTGTCCATCGCGTCGATCATGCTGTTCCATTGCCCCAGTGCGTTACGCAGCCCGCCGATGTTTCCACTTCTGAAACTCCGCAGTCTCGCCCGCGTATTGCTTTCGCGCTCACTCATCGCTTCCAGCCAGGGCTGGATTTTGACGGCTGCGGGATTGAAGTTGTCGACGTGATCTCCAAGGCCATCCTCGACGGTCTGCGCGAAATCCGTATTTGCCACGGCCCGCTCGTTGCCCACCTGACAACGGGCGACAGCGCTGCAAAAAAAAGTGATGACGATAAAGATTACGCACGGGCTTTGCGGTGAACACCATGATGTGAAACCACATCTGTGTTGCATATTGCCACTCCTCATTTTGGGTGGAAAAAAAGTATGGTTGATCCGAACCGATGATTCAAAAATTTAATACGTCCAAGGACATTTTTTCT
>CAUZRT010000092.1:0-10790 GCA_963582235.1 Lentisphaeria bacterium | reverse complement strand
CTGACCGGAATCTGCCGGCCGCCGACCGGCAGGATCGACGGCGGGAAACGGACGAACTCGCTATCGCGCGAAACTCCATTGGAATAGCCACATAAGACCCCACGGGGATGAACCCCGTGGGGTCTCACGCAACCGGACTGTGAACTTAGTTAGCAGCAACCCAGCGGAGTTTTACGCCCATGGTATCGACGTCATGTGGTTGGTCCAAGCAACAGGCCCCACGTGGGGGCGGCCTCCCACATCGTGCTTTGGGTGGTGTCTGAACGAACATCCAGCGAGCCGAGGTGTTGGAATCGACAGTCTTCGTTGAGGCGCAAAGCAGGCCCCGTCCGCACCATAAACGAAACGGGCTGCCACCGGCGCGACGGTGGCGGCCCGTAATCGTTTCCTGCGGATACCCGGTGTCGTCGTTACGACTGGCCGCGGCCGCCGATGCCCTTGGTCGACTTGTCGATCTTCTTGGTCTTCTCCTTCGGCCGCAGACTGCGGCAGGCAAAGCCGGCGCGCCACATCTCGGACTCGTGGATCTCGCCGAGCTCTTTGTTGAGCCGGTCCTGGTAATTCTTGGCGCCGCACACGCGCAGGACGCGGCGGGCCTCGTCGCCGTTCTTGACCCGCTTGTACAGTTCCTTGAACACCGGGGCCACGGCCTTCTTGAATCTGGGCCGCCAGTCTAGGGCGCCGCGCTGCGCCGTTGCGGAGCAGTTGGCGTACATCCAGTCCATACCGTTTTCGTCGACCAGCCGGATCAGGCTCTGCGTCAGTTCTTCGACCGTCTCGTTGAAGGCCTCGCTGGGCGTGTGGCCGTTGCCCCGCAGGCAGTCGTACTGTGCCTCCATGACCCCGGCCAGTGCGCCCATCAGAATGCCGCGCTCGCCGGTCAGGTCACTGTGCACTTCGCCCTCGAACGTTGTCGGGAAGAGATAGCCGGAACCGATGCCGATGCCCAGCGCAATGCAGCGCTCTTCGGCGCGGCCGGTGAAGTCCTGGTCGATCGCAAAGCTCGAGTTGATGCCCGCGCCCGACAGGAAGTTCCGGCGCACCGATGTGCCCGAGCCCTTCGGCGCGACCATGATCACATCGACGTTCGGCGGCGGGACCACCCCGGTGTCCTTACGGTAAGCGATCGAGAACCCGTGCGAGAAGTACAGCGCATCGCAGTCGTTCAGATTCTTTTTGACCATGGGCCAGATCTTGCGCTGGGCCGCGTCGCTCACCAGCATCTGGATGACCGTGCCGCGGGCCGCCGCTTTCTCGAGATTGAACAGCGTCTTGCCCGGGACCCAGCCGTCCCGCTTCGCCCGGTTCCAGTCCTTCTTGAACTGTTTTGCCTGGCCGACGATGACGTTGAGGCCGTTGTCCTTCATGTTCAGCGCCTGGGCCGGGCCCTGCACGCCGTAGCCGAGGACCGCGATGCACTCGTTCTTCAGGACCTTACGCGCTTTCGCAAGGGAAAACTCCTTGCGCATCACGACCTTCTCTTTCACACCGCCAAAATCGATCACAGCCATGTCACAACTCCTTGGTAAGTCTGCGGTTCAGATCTCGGAGCGGCTGCCGTGCCGCCGTGGCGGCTCCTCTGACGTCGGTCGACTCCGGCTGGCGCCGCGAACGGAGATCCCGAGAATGAAATGGAAACGCATAATCTTCCAGAGCTGCGCCCGTTTTCAAGTCTCGAGTCAACAAAAACCACGCCCGACTGGCAAGCGCGCCATGGCGATTCAGGTGTTCAGCGTTCAGTGTTCGGGGGGCCACACCCCCAAACTTTTGTCCAAACGGAGCAGCGGGCTATACCGTTACTCCAAACCCCGGGGGGCACCTCATGCCGAAAGAACGCATCGATATTCTGCTCGTGCGACAAGGCTGCTGCGATAAGCCGGACTGCGGCGCAGATGGGGTGGGCCTTTCCATTGGCGGAGAGGGAGGGATTCGAACCCTCGGTACGCGGGTAGCGTACACAGCATTTCCAGTGCTGCACCTTCGACCACTCGGTCACCTCTCCCAATAATCTTTCCGGCATACCGGAAAGATTATTCAACATCAGCCGCCAGGGACGAACTGGATGATCTCGACGGAATCGCCGGTTGTCAGGGCTGTCGCAGAGAACAGTTCCTTTGCGAGAATTTTCTCGTTCAGTTCGATCACCACGCGCTCATGGTTCAAGCCCAGGTCATCCAGCAGGTTCGAGACATTGGTGCTGTCCCCAATCTCGCGGCCTTTGCCATTGACAATGATTCGAATTTTGTCGAGATTCAAGGTTCGAGGTCCCTGGTTCGGGGGTTAATTAATTTCGAACGGCGGATTGCGAGGCTAATCTTCCATCGCCAGCAGCAGCTCTAGGACCTTGTTGGCCTGGAGATGGGCGGCGATGCCGACCTTCGGCGCCATCAGACCACGGCCCGGTCCGGCGGCGCTGACACCGTCGCCAATGAGATAAAGATTGTCCATCACCTCCCGGCAGACGAGCTTGCCGGCATCGTCATGACCGGCAATTCCCGAGACGGCGACAATGGGCCGGGCGAAGAGACGTAACGACGACGTGACAAATGTACTCTTGGATTCGGGATTGTCGAAACACTCCGCCAGGACATCGGCGTCGGCGAAGAGCGGCTCGATGTTGTCAGCGACAACCCGGTCGGCATGGGTGATGACGTCGATGTATGGATTGATTGACTCGAGGTTCTCCTTCAACGCCGCGACCTTCAACATCCCGATCTGGCTGCAATTGTACTGCTGCCGATTCAGGTTGCTGGGCTCGACGACGTCGAAGTCGACGATGATGAGACGCCCCACGGAGAGGCGTGCCAGGGCGATGGCCAGGGCCGAGCCAAGGCCGCCCGCACCAGCGATACCGACGGTGCGGTTGCAGACTTTGTCATAAACCTCCGGAGAATGCCGCGCCACGAGCAACTGCCGCATCTCGTCTGCGCCCGGGACCTCACCGCGGCGGATGAGGCAGATGGTGTCCCCGGCGGCAACCGGAATGTCGTCGTTGACCGGGAAGCCGTTGTAGACGGTGATGTCGGCATCGGGCTTGTACCGCTCCCGGATCCCGGCGAGCGTCATGCCGTCTTCCCACGGGATCTCTTTTTCATTGACCTTGATTGTCATTGGGAAAATCTGTTTTGCAAACAGGGGCGCGGTGACAATGTCATTTGCGACTATCACGTGTAAATTAACCATGACGTCAGACGGTTTCAACGCGCCGTCTACCCTCCACCTTTCGATTTAATCGTAGTAGGAATTCGTTTTTTGATACTCAGCAGCACTTCACTCGTAATCGATCAATTCGTAATCGATGTTCGAATACAGAGCGATTATCCCGTGATCCGTCAGCTGACGGATTATCTCGTGACAACACGGAATGTGACTCACGCGGCGAATGGGTCGATTACGAATCACGGATAAAAATCCTCGGCGAAGCCGGCTAACTTGACAGTCACCCGCCGCCAATGAACTCCAGACCCGAGACTCCCGAACGAGAAATGCTGTTCTTCGAGCACGTGCGCGAGTTGCGGCGACGGCTGATCATCTCCGTCATTGCACTTGCCGTTGGGTTTGTTATCGCCTTTGCTGTTTATGACTACTATATCCAGATCCTGATCGAGCCGTTCGACGAACGGCTGTACGCGACTCGCATCGAACAGGCATTCCTGATGAAGATCAAGATCTCGGCCTATGTCGGGATCATATTTTCTTTTCCGATTCATATCTATAATATCGTCGCCTTCATTCTCCCGGCCCTGACGCGAAAGGAGCGGAAGTATATGATCGGGCTGCTGTCCGGCAGCTTTGTGCTGCTGGTGATCGGGGGCTACCTCGGCTATTTTCAAATCCTGCCGCTGTCGCTCAAGTTCCTCAAGAGCGATGCGCTCATTCCGGCGAACGTCGATACATGGCTGAGTTTTCAGGACAGCCTGCTGTTTGTCTTCCAACTGATGCTGGCGTTTGTGGCGTTGTTCCAATTGCCGATAGTACTGCTTTTTTTGATGGCCATGAACATCGTCCGCCGCGCCCAGCTTTTCCGCAGCGGCCGCTACGTCATCGTCGCCATCTTCATCACGGCCGCGCTGCTGACACCGCCGGATGTGGTCTCGCAGCTCGGGCTGGGGCTGCCCTTGATCGTGCTCTATTACGTAACTATATTAATCGCAAAGATATTCAGATTCGGGGAACCCGATGAATACGCCACCGGCGATGAAGAAGAAGCCGTTGGCATGGAGAATGGTTGATGGCGAAGGGCGAAGGGCGGCAGAAATAAAAAACGGAGGCGCGGCATTATGCCTGGTCCAACAGAGATCATGATCATCTGCGTGGTCATCGTTCTGTTATTCGGCGCCAGTCAAATTCCCAAGTTTGCCCGCTCAGTGGGTAAGGCGAAGGGGGAATTCGAAAAGGGGCTGAAAGACGGGGGCGATGGCGAAGCGTCGGAAGAGAAACCGGCCGAAGAGAAGCCGGTGAAACAGCCAGAATGATTCCGCCGGCGGTGCCAGCATGGAGCGAGTGAAAGTCGGTGTCATCGGTGTTGGCGTGTTGGGTCGGCATCATGCTCGGCTCTATCGCGAGTGTACCGATGTGGAGTTGATCGGCGTGTTTGACGTCGACACCGCCACCGCATCCCGTGTCGCACAGGAGCTGGGGATACAGGCATTCGACTCTGTCAATGACCTGGTGAATGTCGCCCGGAGCTTGAGCGTTGCCGTCCCAACCAACCTCCATTTCGAAGTCGTCGAGCATCTGCTCGAGCAAGGCAAGCACGTCCTCGTCGAAAAACCGCTGGCTGCCACCATGTCCGAGGGGCGTCGGCTGGTCGAGTTGGCCGCGCGGCAGAATCTCATTCTCCAGGTTGGACACGTTGAGCGCTACAACCCGGTCATACACTACCTGGAGACCTGGGTCGACAATCCCCGCTTCATTGAAGCCCATCGCCTGGCGCCCTACCCACCGCTCCGTCCGGGGCTGCCGCCGCGCGGCACGGAAGTCGGTGTCGTCCTTGATCTGATGATCCACGACATTGATGTGATCCTGCACTTGGTCCCCAGCCACGTCACGGCCGTTCAGGGTGTCGGTATCCCCGTCTTGAGTGCAACGGAAGACATCGCCAACGCGCGACTGACGTTTGCCGACGGTTGCGTGGCCAACGTCACCGCCAGCCGCGTCAGCATCGAGCAGATGCGAAAGATCCGCGTCTTTCAGTCAGATGCGTACCTGTCGCTCGATTATCAGGAACGCAAAGGGGAAATCGTCCGCATTCGCAGCGACGGCATTCAACGCGAGCCGGTGCCGATTGAAGATCACAACGCCTTGCAAAAGCAGCTCGAGGAGTTTATCCGTTGCAGCGGCCAGGCATTGGCAAGCGGCCATGTACCGGAACCGCCGACATCTGGAAAAAAGGCGCAGCAGGCGCTGGAGATCGCCGATGAGATATCGAAGCAGATTCGTAGTGCCTAAGGCGTGAGGCGTGCCTCTCCGAATCTCGGAGGGGCCCAGAATGTCAATGCGCAGTTTAACTTCCCGTCGTCCGCGCCAATCGTTCTTCCCGCCTTGGCGCATGTGCGTTAACTTTCCGCCACGGCGGACGTGAGTCCCGTTGGGACGGAGCAACGTCTCTCACGGGATCAGCCCCGCCACCGCGGGGCTGAAAGCTTGATACTCGATATCGTACTTTGCTCTGGTTCGGCGGTCAAAAGTGGCCCGCGACTCCGTCGCGGTAATCGGAAATGTCCAAAATGCCAGTTACCGGTACGGAGTGGCGGGCCACATTGGTCCGTCGGCTGACGGATTCCGAATGGCGACCTTCGGTTAACGCGAATGCTCCAAGGCGATAAGGACGGCGGAACAATTCACGGCGCGTCCTATTGGCGATTCGGTGAGTTGTGGTGCGATGTAAGGCGGCGCGCGATCTCCCGTTTATTCCCATCTCACGGCCCATGTCATTCATCAATCCCATTCTGCTGTCCGGTCTCGGCGCCGTCATCGTTCCGATCATCATCCACCTGCTGCTTCGCGAAAAACCGAAACCGGTTACCATTCCGACGTTCGCTTTCATCCAGCGGGCGGTGCAGCAGTCACGGGCCAGCTGCAAGCTTGTGAATATCCTGCTTCTGTGCAGCCGGATTTTGGTGCTCGCATGTATTGGTCTAGCCCTCAGCCGGCCGGTATGGCTCGATAGTCCATTCAAAGAGAGCGGTAAGGGCAAAGTCGCTGCTGTTATCATTCTGGACAATTCCTTTTACAGCGCGCACGAAATCGACGGAACACCCCAACTCGAGATGGCGCGCGCAGCCGCGCGTCGGCATTTGGAGAAGATGACGCTGGGCAGCAAAGTCGCCTGTTTCACGACAACGAACTACGCCTCTGGTTTGACGTTGGCTCTGGATTCCGTTGCCCTGAGCATCGACCGCGTCCAGACGCAAACCGTCGCCGGCGACCTCCGTGCCGCCATCCAGGCTGCGGGCGAACTGCTGAAACGTGAGGCGGCCGATGATGTGAAGATCATTATTGCCGTTACGGACTTCAACACAGCGATGATGCGCCCGGAGGACGGCCCGATCGGCGCACCGGCGGAATGCGATCTGCGGTTGATCGCGCTACCGCCGCGCCGCGACAATGCTTACATACGCCGGTTGGACCTGCAGGCGGCCGCCTGCAGGACGGCCAATCGGCCGATCAAGATGACCTGTGCGGTGGGTGGTGGGAGCCTCCTGCAGGATGCTCGCCTCACACTTCATCTCGAAGGACGCCAGATCGCCGCCAAGAACGTTCGACAGATCGACCGGTCCGGGAACGCTGTGGTTGTATTTGAGCCGACTCGCACCGAATCCGGGATATTTTCCGGCGAGGTCCGGCTGCAGTCGATGGACGGCCTGGCGTTGGATAACCGCTGGTTTTTCACATTACACGTGCGCGATGCCGGACGTATTCTTTGTATAGGCAACCCCGGTGAAGAAATCCAGCAGCGGGATGTCGTCACCATGGCCCTTGCCCCGCGCGGATGGTACGGACGACAGCGATTTCACATTGAAAAGGGAAGCCATCGATTCGGATTGGATCATCAGCTTCTACACACGTACGACGTCCTGTTCATCACGGGGAAATGCGAGTTCCCCACGGATTTTTGGGTGCGGCTGCAGAGATACGTCAATGATGGCGGCAGCCTGATTATCATGCCCGATAAAACGACTTCACTGCCGGCGCTGAACGGCGGCGCGATGCCGCTGCTGCCCGGCGCCGTCGAGTTTACCGGGCCGCTGACGGACCCGGTCGTTCTGCGCGATCCGGGCAACACGCTTCTGGGCACGAAACTGCTGACCCAGGTAAACGGTGATCTGGCACGGCAGACATTCCGGCAGGTGTACTTCTGTCAGGCAGCTGCCGAGAATGGCGGTTCGGTCGAGGAAATTCTCCACTTCAGCAACAATACCGTTGCCATGGCGCTGAATACCCATGGCCGGGGCCGATGCATGTTCGTGGGCATCCCGATCCATGCCGCCTGGTCGGACTTTATCGCCAATGACGCGTTCGCACCGACAATCCATACCATTGCGGCTCACATGCTGGGCGAGACAACAGGAGTCAAGGATGTCGCATGCGGGACGCCCGTTGTAATAACGCATCCGGGCCGTATGGTCTCCGACACACAAGTCAGACTGCCCGACAGGAATGGCGTCGTACAGATCAATACGGCGGATTATACGGGGCGGGAATATATCTTCCCGGAAACCGAACGCCCGGGTGTCTTCACCGTCACCTTTGAAGGCGAGTCGAAGGCGTTCAAGTTTGCGGCGAACGTGCATCGAACGGATCGGCATTATCGCTTCCTACCGCCGAGCGATCCAACGGTGTCGGCGGACTCGCGGACCGGCATATACGCCGTCGCCGATGATGTGGTCTTGACGGCAACGTCGATCCGCCGCAACCTGCCGCTGGCGCCGGTCCTTCTGTTCGCCGCCTTTCTGTTTCTCATCCTCGAGTCGTATCTCGGCAATAGACATCTGCGGCAGGCATGAAACGTGAGGCGTGTTAAACGGCGCGAAGCGCCACTTTTTTTGCGGAGTCCGCAAAAAAAGTGGCGGAGTATCGAACGGCTCCGAATACTGAACCATGCTCAAATTCGATCCCATATTCGATCCGTGGCTGTTGATACTCTTATGGGGCATCGCCGCCGCCGGCGCCATTTCATGCTATCGGCGGCGCTACCTGCGCGGAAAATCACGGGGGCAGCGCCTGACGTTAGCGTCCAGCCGTTGCCTTGTCTGGCTGATTCTGTTGTTTCTTGCACTGCGGCCGTCATTGAGCGTTCTTACGACCACGGAAGAAAAGAGCCGGGTGATCGTTCTCCGCGATCTATCCGAAAGTATGGAAATTCTGGACATGCCCGGCGGCAGATCTCGTCAACAGGCAGTCGAGGACGTGATCGTCAAACACAAAGCCGATTTCGATGTCCTGATACAGAGTTTCGACGTGGAATGGTACGGTTTTGCCCGGGATTTCCGACCTCTCGAAGAGCAGGCGGAAGTTCGGCGAAACGGCAGTGCCTTGGGCGACGGGCTGGCTGCCGCCGCGGCATTGCCGACAGGCAGTCCGGTGGACTGCATCATCGTCATCTCCGACGGCATCAGCAATAGCGGCCGCTCTCACACTGACGGCGCCGTCAGACTGGCGCAGCGACGGGTAAAGGTGCATAGTGTAATCGTCGGACAGTCCAGCTATGCCGGCGATTTCGTCGACGGAATCGTGATGGATATTCGGTGTCCGCCAACGGTACAGAACAACAAGGAAATGACCATCGCCGTCGATGGCATTTTTCGGGGGCTCGCGGAGCGCGACTGCAGGATTCAATGCCTTATCGACGAGAGCCTCGAAATCGAAACCGTCTACCGACCGACCCGCAACCAGGAGGTCTTCCGAAAAAATCTTGCCGTTGCCATTGCCCTCGAACCGGGCTTTCACCGACTGACGGTGGAACTGCCTGCCCTTGCGGGTGAGATTTCGCCGCACAACAACCGCCTCAGTACCTACTTCAAAGTCAAAGAGGAAGGGATTCGTGTTCTCTATCTGGAAAGCGTGATCCGGCCGGAGTACAAGTTTCTGAAGCGTCTGCTTGCCGCCGATGAGGGCTTGACGTTGACGGCGAAATCGCCGTTCTGGCTGCGGACGGATGCCGGCCGGGATTTTCTGCGGGATCTGGATGTACACCGATATGACGTGCTCATCATTGGTGACCTCGAGCGCAACGCCATCGCCCGCAGGACCTGGCGGAATATGAACGACATGGTTCGCAATCGTGGCGCCGGTCTCCTTCTGCTGGGCGGATCTCTAAATCTGGCACCGTCGTTTCTGGCCGGCAACCCGATTGCGCGAACGGTCCCAATCATCGTTGGGGGCGGTGAACCTCGTGTCATGCAGTTCCGTCCGCGTCTGGTCAAAGCCAACGCCGACCACTTTTTGGTCGAGCACCTGCGCCGGCTCGGCAGTGACGACCTCGACTGGTCGGCCATATCCATGCAGGGCATCCGGAATTCCGACATAACGGCAACGACTTTCGCCAAGACATTGATCGCCGACGAGAACGGGATGCCGCTCCTCGCGGTCGATACGTACCACCGCGGGCGCTGCGCGGCGCTGGCGACCGATTGCACTTGGAACTGGTTGTTTGACGACGCGGCGCCGGGCAACATGTACCCACACCTGTGGACCCGGATGATCTATTGGCTTGCCAGTCGCGAGGACGGGCTCACGGCGCAGTTGGGCATCTTTATTGGGCACAGCCGTTTTCGATCCGGTGACGAGATCGTCGTCACCGCCGATCTGATGGATGACAACAACATCGCCGTTGCCGGCGCAAATATCAGCTTGGACGTCGAAACACTCCCGGACAAGGGGCGACGGTACCGCCTGCCCATGGTCTACGAGTCCGGCCGGTACATCGCCCGATTCAGCCCGGACCGCGTCGGCGACTTCTCTTTGCGGGCGACGGCTGACTGGCAAGGCTCGGAACTGCACAGCAATGCACTCCGGTTGTCCGTGTTCGAACCGCGTGTGGAAGACAAGGAAATCGCCGCCAATCCGGCGGTCATGCGCGCCATTGCCGAGCGAACCGGTGGCGAGTTTCTGCGGCTGGAGGCGTTGGGGAACTTGTTGAAGACATTGCCGCGGGAAGCGAAGATCGTCAAAGTGGAGAAGGTCGAGTCGGCAACTACTCTCTGGGATCGCTGGTGGGTATTGGTTGCCTTTCTGGCAGCCGCTGGCTTTGACTGGATATTTCGCCGTCGTTCAGGACTGCCCTGATCCGCGTGCGCGGGTCCTTACTTTTTCTTTTTGGACTTGATTTTGAGCTCGCCGTTCTCGACGACAATCTCGTCCGCGTTGGGCGCGACCCGCTTCTGGAATTTCTCGTACTTGTTGCTGTTCTGCATCAGCGGCCGGAAGCGCTTCTCGATCAGGATGTCCGTCAGCCGCTGCACCGGGATCGGCAAGCGGCCGGCGGCAACCTGTTCAATCCTGAAGTCAGTCCCGGAGTTGGCGGATCCGGTGACCACGGTGTAGAAGCTTATCTTGTTCCACAGTCTGGATTCGAGCACGAAACGGAGCCGTCCGTCGGCGAGAAGATCGACGCGGACGGCTTCGGGCACAAGCATGGCCTTTCCTCCCTCTTCGATCTGTTCCTCCTGCCTTTTGCGCTTGTCTTCCGACGTGAGCCTCAGGACCTCAGTGGCGTAGGCGTTCAGTTCGCGCTGGTTGAATTTGAAGTCGACGTCTTGTCGCTTCACTCGTCTCATAATAGCGAC
>CAUZRT010000091.1:0-10837 GCA_963582235.1 Lentisphaeria bacterium | reverse complement strand
GTAAAATACCACAGGGCAAGCCTGTGGCATCCATTCCTTTCGCATAGGTCGGATCAAGTATCCGCATGCGTTCTCACAGTACTTGTATAGCGTCCGACTGGATGTAATTAGCCCCGCGATTCATCGCGGGGGTGCGGCGCGAACGGAAGTGGCCCAACCGTTTCAACGGTTTCCCCGCGTCTGCAACGGGAGACTACCGGTGAGTGATGAAAACGGTCAAATCAGTTCCTGCATTGTACCCGTATCAGACACCCCGCATTGAATCGTGGGGCTAATGAACATCGTGTCCGACGCTAAACAAGTACGTCTCAGGCATAAATCACGTCTTTGCTCCGCTGGCCGCGAATCCGAACGGTCTGCAAATCAACGCGCTTGACATCGGGTTTCGGAAATCAGGACATCCTCGACGCCTGCGGCAAGCATGCCGTCCATCGCGGCATTGACTTTAAGCCGTTAGTAATCGTTTGGCGTGTTCGTAATGTTTGGCGTCGGGATAGGTGTGTTTGTAGAAACTGGTGGCGCCGGCGACGCCTTCCAGGTCGGTCATCATGAACACGTTCATTGGCAGCCTCACGGTACTCTTTTCGTCGCTTCCGTTGGCTTTGCTGAGCGCCTAGTTTACATCCCACGGAGTGGCACAGCAACAGCACTCCACTGGTAATCGATCAATTCGCCGCGTAAGTCACGTTTCGCACACCCCGTTTGGCGGCGTAGTACGAAATTCCGTTCCGATTTCAAGGCAAATTCAAAAGTTTTTTGCGGCCACGTTATATGAACTGGCCGCGACGTCGAGACCTAACGACGTGGTGGACCAGGCACTCGAGAAAGCCGACGCCTGCAACCGCGTGTTCGGCCTCATGGATCGCGACGTATTTCTGGTGTTCGCGATTGACGTCTTCCCCACTTCGTTTAAACGGCGCTTTTCGATCTCCCGTTCATTATGGCACCTATTGAAAATATTGGTACCATTTCAGCGGCCTTTTCAGCCCGTAGCGGCGTTTCCGTCAGCCGACGGATCACGTGGAACAGGACTCACGTGGTCCCGCTCGGTGGCGCTTTGCTAGGAGCAGAAATGCATCGCCAAAATGGTTTAACAGTTCCGATACGCACCCTAGTGGTTTTCAGAAATATCCGGCATTACGCCAGGTGACCGCTGGCTTCGATGGGCCACACTTCCACCACGCGCCTATTCTCGTGGACAATCATTTCGCGGTGGAGATTACAGGTTGTACAGGCGTGGCTGGAGATCATCTCGACGGCATCACCGAGCCGCCAGTCCGGCGCATTTTTTACAATGGAATGCTCCTCCGAAATGAAGAAGGGAATTTCCACATCCGGGTGGCCCTTTATTTTAGGCACACCGAATTCACCGCCGGCGCCTTTAACGCCGACATCGAGCACCGCCGCGTTCGGTCGCCGGGAGATGACACGGGTGAGAACGGTGAGAGCGACTTCGAATTCGGGAGTCACCTCGCCGTAGCGCCAGTCCATGGTTGGATAAGTACCGGCCTGCATCTCGTTGGGGCCGTCGGCAAGGCCGTTGATTCGATAGGTCGAGGTCGAGCCGCCGCTGATGACACGTACGGGAATGCCGTCGGCCTCGAGGCGCTCACGGGTGTTAAAGGCGAGCTGCATGGCCTGTTCCGCCAGAGCAGCGCGCTCGTCATCATCGTTGACATAGATGATGTGGCCTTCAAAGGCCTGGATACCGTCGAAATGCAGCCCCGGGCATCGCCCGATCAGGCGCGCCAGATCTATGGCGGGTGTTCCCGCTTCGACGCCGCAGCGGCCCATACCGATGTCGACCTCGACGAGGGCGCCCACTGTGACGCCGGCGGCGGAGGCGGCTTCGGACACCAGGCGGGCCTGATCTTCGTGGTCGATCGCGATCCCGATTTCGATGCGCCTGGCGAGCTCGATAAGGCGCTCAATTTTGCGGCGACCCAGAATCTGATTGGCAATGAGGACGTTCTTGAATCCATTATTAGCCAGGATTTCAGCCTCGCCGACCTTCGCGCAGGTCATGCCGGCGAGGCAGCCCGTGGCCTGTTGACGCCGGGCCAGGGTGGTGCACTTGTGGTTCTTGAAATGTGGGCGCAGTTGACACGGACGATCCGCAAAATAGGCGGCCATGCGCTGAATGTTTCGTTCACACGCCGGCCCATCGAGCAGCAGTGCGGGTGTGTCAAGATCTTCAATTGGCGCGCCAATGATATCGGCTCGGGCGGAACCTTCAGCAGAGATTTTCATGATGGCTGATCGGACAAGAAAACGTATCTGTAATCGTAATCAGGATGAATGGGGATCACGGAATTATAGTCGTATAAACGCAAAAGGCACAAAAAAAGGAACTTATACCGGGTTTTAGATTTCGAATTTACGAGGAGTGCCGGGCGCGATGCGAGGCGGGGCAGCTTTACAATCGGAAACCCGGCAGCCGGACGCCGATCGATTTCCGCGACCGAAGTCAGGAACGTGTATTTACATGCTATAAGGATGGCGCGGACAGTTCGGCGGCCGAGCTGCGCAATGATGTATTGATGTTTGTGATCTTGACGCCGCGGTGAAAACCGGCGGGGTTGGCGGTGGCCAGGAAGTCACCGAGGAGGACGGGACTGTTTTGAATAAGCTTGCCGACCTGACCATAGTCGAATTCCTCTTTGTTCAGGAGGTTCATAATCCGGTTGATGTTATCGGGGATCTCGATCATGGTCAGCTCGCTGGTATCCAGTTTCCGGCAGAGATCTTTATAAATCTCCTGGCTGTCAAGCGTCGCGATATCGCCAAGTTCGCCGGGCAGATTGACGGGCAGCCGTTACCACAACTCCTCCGTCGTGGTGGCAGCCTTCGTCTCGGTCGGTGGAGCCGCCCGGTCAAGCATGATGGTCGGGTCGTCGGTTTGATTCTCGACGACAGGTGGTTCCCCATCGTCGCCGATCAACTGGTCGACATCCTCGAAGCAACTGTTGATCCAGCCGGTGACCGTTTTATAACGGGTATCATGGGTATCGATTTATTGTCCACCGACGTCTGCCGCGGTGCGCAAAGGCGCTCGCTCGAAGGCTAGCGGACATCCTTTCAGTTTAACGGTTTGAACGTGTCCGCAAAGACTTGAACGAATATTGTTGAACAGCGCAGATTCTGAACCACTCAACGGCGTGCGTAAATCAGGATGACCTGCTGAGGGCGAACGCAGACATTAACGGACTGCAATGTCCTAATCGGGATCGATGGCAGTAATTGCCGACAGTCGCGGGGCGGGTTATAGTAAGTGGTCGGATAAATGCAGGCATCTCGACGTTGCATCCCCTTTTGAAACATCGAGGCACTACCGGGGGTAAGTAGTGGCTGACCGAAAACCCCGGTTTCAGCAGTGACTCACAGAACCGTTGGAGTTTGCCCATGCACAACCTGAAGATCGGCCTTGCGCAGGTGCGGCAGACGGATGACTTCGACACCAATGCCGAGACCATTCTGCGGTTTATGGACGACGCCGGGGAGACGGGTGTGGAGGTTCTTTGTTTTCCCGAAGCACAGAGCGTCGGGTACCGTGCCGACATCACCGCACCTGCTGCGCCAATACCGGTCGCCAGGCTCGATGCGTTGCACGCAGAGGTGGCCTTGAAGTGCAAAGGCCACGGCATGGCCTGCATCCTTGGCACGGAAACACCGTCGAATCGCAAGTCCGGGAAGCCCTTTAACTCGGCCATGGTCATCAGCGAGCGGGGTGAGATTCTCGGTGTGCATCACAAGATCAAGTTGACGCCTCTGGACGCCGTGGCCTACGAGCCCGGTGAGACGGTCGAGACCTTTGCCCTCCAAGGCGTGACGATTGGAGTTGTCATCTGTTTCGAGGGCTTCCGCTTTGCTGAAACGACGGCCGAATGCTGCCGCCAGGGCGCCCGCGTCGTGTTCCAACCGCAGAACAACACGACGCGCCCGAACGACTGGAAGATCCCGATTCATCACGCCATGATCGTCACTCGCGCGGCGGAAAACACGGTATGGTTCGCCTCTTGCAATGCCTGTCTGATTCCATATCAGAACTGCCGTTCGATGGTTGTCCGACCCGACGGGCAGATCCATGCACAGAGCGAACTGAAGCGGGAAGAATTGCTGGTTGCGGACATCAATATCGCCGAAGCGACGCTGGCCATGTATGATTACGATCTGGAGAAGACCGCACCGCTCCTGTTCTCTGATACGGTTGCGCGGGCGGAGTTTGCGTCGGTGCTACCGAGGGCGAAAGATTGCATGGAATGACCGACGTGGAAACTGGAGACCGGGGCTCGAGACTGGATACTGGCAACTTTCCTGAAACAACTCGTAATCGATCCATTCGTAATCCCAGGCCAGCTATTAGCATCGATTACGAATGGATCGACTACGAGTCTTAAAGGAATTCATTTAGATATTTCCAATTGTTATGGATGAGCAGCGAGTCCTTTCAAAATGCTGATATTATGCTGTCTTCTCGATTCCGTCCGCGAATTTTATTCCTAATCATGACTTTTATAATCAGCTTGTGACTGTGGATTCGGTGCCAATCCTTTTCGGCTTCCCGGCACAACTGAAACACCATCGCCAAGGTTGCTGTGCGCGTGGCATTTCCTTTTGTGCGCTTGGTTCGGTGAACGGATGCCGGCAAAGGTCGATTCAATTTAATTGGTAGGCCGAATGTGCCGCCATATGCTGTGCTGGGAAGTCATAGAACGCCAGTGATGTCTCCTTGTCTTTTAGAAGGCATTCACACCACAGGGCTTTGGATACTTGCCCTCGTATGGCCCCCCCCCAACAAATTCATCGAATGCCTTGAGAGCATCCGCCTGAGAAACCCCGCCGATTTTTCCGTTTTGCTTCCCTGACCGTTGCAGGTATCAGACGATTTCGAGTACGTTTTCCGGTGGTCTGCCGATCCGGGCAGCGTCTTTGGTCACCACAATCGGCCGTTCGATCAGGATTGGATTGGCGACGAGGACCTCGATCCAGTTCTTCCGGGTAAGAGACTTTTCCCCAAGGCCGAGATCCTTGTAGACCGCCTCCCGGGTGCGCACAATGTCTTGCGGTCCCTTGTCGAGCTTCTTCAAAATTGTGTCGAGTTCCTCGATGCTCGGCGGCGTCTGAAGATATTCTATCACTTCGGGTTCGTTGTTTCGTTGTCGCAGTAGTTCCAGCGTCTGCCGGGATTTTCTGCAACGCGGATTGTGGTAGATGGTGCAGGGGTTCATTGGAACTGTGCAGGCACGTGCCCGAATCCTCATGCGAGGTCGTTGTGACGTGAGGGATTCGGGCCTTCCGGCCTTCCGGCCTGTCGCCGAGGGCCGACACCGCAAGTGCGGGGCAGGTTTGAATGAACGTCAGTAGTGCCTGAACGAAAATCCGTGCTTTTCCGATTTACACCGGGCGTCCGCCGCCAGGGTTTTTGTTCTGCCACTAAGTAATTGACTTGATCAGTCGTGCTCTGTCCAGTTCCGACAGCCACGCCACACTTGGTTTTTCGGTATCCATGCCCGCCGACGGATGCCTCCCACATTTCCGGCAACTCAGATCCCGCACTGACAGCCTGTATTTCAGGAGCGGCCGCTGCCTCGCACTGCAGTCCGTCGGCTGATGGATCGCCCTCCAAAGTGACGGCTGCTACCAACTGGTTCCCCAACAAAAACGTGACTTACCAGCAGCAATACCGCCCTTGTATGCGAGGCGCTGATTCCGTGCTGGTGCAGTCAGGGATTGATTTTTAGCGATGGAATTCGCGACTTGCTGACCGATGAGCAGTTGGCGCTTGTCACGCTTCACGCGGGTGTGCGGGGGTGAAGGACCCTTATGCTGTGCCGGGAATGGA
Source organism: Lentisphaeria bacterium (assembly GCA_963582235.1). Classification (GTDB taxonomy): domain Bacteria; phylum Verrucomicrobiota; class Lentisphaeria; order JABSQK01; family CAJWLW01; genus CAUZRT01. The sequence continues at coordinate 4,995 of CAUZRT010000091.1, read as the reverse complement.
TCTCCCGGTGGTAGATTTCACCGGCCGGAGTTGAAATATTACCTGTAAGTTAACCTTGAACTTTCTTTTTTTGATATTATTTACCTCAACTGACAACGATTCGGCCTACGCAAAATTTTTTCGCCAGGTCGCCGGACGAGCACCAGATGAGTTTGAAGAAGCTGCGCTCGCCCTCCAGCGTGTCGAGTGCAATCGGACCCGTCACCAAAGACCGAACATTTGTCCTTAAGCAACCAGGAGCGAAGGCGAATCAGGACCTGACTCCTAACAACCACGTTTTTAAGGAGCGCACCGCCATGGAAGGACCGCCAAAATTTGTCGGAGCTAAGATCAAGCGTCGCGAGGATCCCAATCTGCTCACGGGCAACGGGCAATTTGTGACTGACATAAAGATCGACAATATGGCCTACATGGCCGTATTGCGCAGCCCGTTCGCCCACGCGAAGATCAATATTATTGATACCAGCGAAGCCGCAAGTACGGACGGTGTCATTGCCGTTTTGACCGGGGCTGATATCAACCCCGAACTGAACGGCACGTTGCCGGTAAACGTCGATCTCGAAGGAATCTTCGGCGAAGGTGCGTACAAGGATCCGCCGCATTACCCGCTGACGATGGACAAGGTCCGGCATGTGGGGGATCCCGTGGCCGTCATTGTCGCCGAAGACGCTGACACGGCGATATCGGCCCTGGAGTTCATTTTTGTCGACTATGATCCCTTGCCGGTCGTGACCGATGCGGAAGCGGCGTTGGCCGACGGCGCCCCCGTCGTCCATGATCAGTGGCAGGACAATGAAGGCTTCCGCTGGCAGGTAAGCGGCGGTGATGTCGAAAAGGCGTTCAACGAAGCGCATACCACCATTGAAATCCGCGTTATCAACCAGCGGTTGATTGGCAATCCCATTGAGCCCCGGGCCGTTACCGCTCAGTATGATGCCGGCTCCGAGAGTTTCACGCTCTGGACATCAACTCAGATTCCGCACCTGATCCGGGACCATTTGGCGCCGGTCCTCGGCGTCGCCGGAGATAAACTGCGGACTATCGCGCCTGACGTCGGGGGCGGCTTCGGAACCAAGGGCGACATATACGCCGAGGAACTCCTCGTACCGTTTCTTGCCAGGCACCTCAAGCGTCCCGTGCACTGGGTTTCGACGCGCAGCGAAGACTATCTATCTTCGGTACACGGGCGCGACCAGATCGACATCATGCGCTTGGCCGCCGATGAGACCGGTAAACTCGTCGGCGCGAATTTGAAAGTGATCGCTAACACCGGTGCGTACAATCAGTTTTCCACGCCGCTTATTCCGGTGTTGACGGGATGGATGATCGAAGGTGTTTACGATGTCCCGAATATCAACTGCGACATCGTCGGTGTCTTCACCAATACCGTCTCGGTTGATGCTTACCGCGGCGCCGGCCGGCCGGAAGCGACTTACATCTGGGAGCGGGCTATGGACCGGCTTGCTACGGAAATGGGCATCGATCCCGTCGAACTCCGGCGTCGCAATTTCATCCCGCCGGAGAAGTTCCCACATGAGACGATCACCAGTTTCAAATACGACAGCGGGGAGTACGAGAGAGCTTTGGACAAGGCGCTCGAGTTTATCGATTACAAGAACCTGCGTCAAGAACAGGCGCAACGGCGCGGACAGAACGGGTGTGTACTCGGGATCGGCGTATCCAGCTACGTCGAAATTTGCGGGTTCGGGCCGTGGGAGGCTGGCGGCGTGGAAATGGAGGACGACGGTACCGTGGTGGTGACGACGGGAACATCCCCGCACGGCCAGGGGCACGTGACCTGCTGGTCTCAGATCGTCGCCGATGCCCTACAGGTGCCGTTGGACACAATTGTCGTCAAGCATGGCGACACGGCGGTTTGCCCAAAGGGGATGGACACGTACGGGAGCCGCAGCGCACCGGTCGGCGGCACGGCAGTGCTGCTGAATGCGGAAGCTGTTCGGGAACAGGGAAAAACCGTCGCCGCGCATCTTCTCGAGGCAGCAGCCGGCGACATGGAGCTGAGCGCGGGAAAGTTTCATGTCCGCGGCGTACCGGACCGATCGGTGAGTTGGCAGGACGTGGTTGCCGCCACAAAGGGCGGCAACGTTCCGGAGGGCGGCCCCACTGAATTGATTTCCGACGAAAATTTCGATTACAATGGCGAGACCTTTCCGTTCGGGACGCATATCTGTGTGGTCGAGATCGACACGGAGACGGGCGACCTGAAAATTCTTCGGTACGTCTGTGTCGATGACTGCGGCCCGGTCATCAACCCGCTCATTGTCGAAGGGCAGATATTCGGCGGTGTAGTCTGCGGCTTGGGCCAGGCCTTCTGCGAAGCCGCGATTTACGACGAAGACGGCAATCTCGTGACCGGGACGATGATGGATTACGCATTGCCGAAGGCGCACATGTTTCCCACCTTTGAGAGTCATCGCACGGAGACGCCAACACCCGTGAATCCGATGGGCATCAAGGGCATCGGCGAGGCGGCGACGATTGGCTCGGCGCCGGCCCTTGTCAATGCGGCGGTCGATGCATTGTCGCATCTGGGTGTCACCAACCTCGACATGCCGTTGACGCCGGAGCGGATCTGGTCCGCGATCCAGAGCAGTGGGCGATGAGACGCGCATCAGCGCACTCGCGGCCTCACAATTCTACCGCCTTGCCGGTGCGAAACGATTCCGCGGCTGCCAGGACGATTCGCAGACTATTGACGGCGTCGTTCATGTGAACGTTCAGGTTCAGATCTTCCTGAATGGATTTCAGGAAATACTCTTGTTCGCGATTGCAGAGCCCTTGGTGGTCCGGTTCGTCGCTGGTTTCGATGATCTCGTCGGGCTTCGCGAATTTCGGATTGGCGTCGAGCTCTCGTAATGGACACAGAGCCGATTCGTCTGTGTGTGAGACTCGATATCCGACGAATCGACTTTCTCGCCGGAGACGATACTGACGCACCCGTTCGGACCCACGACGTCTTTGACAAAGAAGGCGCCCCGCTTCATCATCGGCCCCCACCCGGCCTCATACCAGCTGCAGGATCCGTCGTCGAACGTCAGCTGGAGTTGGCCGTAGTTGTAAATTCCGGGATTCAACTCTTCCGTGAGCCGGGCGCCGATGGCATGAACGCGAATCGGGAAATCGCGGGGTTTCGTTCAGACACTACTTACGGGGTCAACAGCGTGTCCTCGCGGGGGTGGCGAGTGTAACACCATTTGGCGTGCTCGACGAAGAGGGCGTGGCATTCCTGGTAAACGGCAACCGATTGCCGCAGACCATCCGTGCAGAACTTCTGGATGTCATCATAGCCCGCGTTGGCCGAAATCAGCCCGAGGTGTAAGAGAATGCGGCGTGTATAGGCGTCGACGACGAATTCGAGTTGGTCGAATGCGTACAGAAGTATGCTGTCTGCCGTTTCGGGACCGACGCCCCAAACTTCGAGAAGCTGCGCTCGCGCGGGCGTCGTGCCGTTGAGGCCCGTATAGAATTCGGCGAAGATCTTCAGTTTTTTGGTCTTAACGTTGAAGTAACCGGATGGGCGAATCGCCGCTGCCAACTTTGCCGGGCGTATGCGGAGAATGCCCTCAGGAGACAAGGCCCTGCATTTTGCGAGTCCGTCGATCGCTCTTTCAACGTTGGGCCACGCTGTATTCTGAGTTAGGATTGCCCCGGTGCAGATCTCAAAGCGTTCCGCGTCGTTTCGTGGAAAACTGTAGTCGCCGGGGTGATAGCCGCGCAAGTTGCCGGTCTTAGTCGGGTTCCGCCCCTCGTATCCGCGAACGGGCCACCAGCCTTGCGGGCCGTATGCTCGAAGAAGCCTTTGGTAGATTTCGTTGATGTGCATGTTGCCGATGGTGTAGCGGCCGGGTGGATTATGCGCGGTTACTTTCCGAACCTTATTGAGATATAGTAATTTATGCATGGTTGCGAATCTAAGCGCATTTGGTCGGACTTTCCTGGCGCAGGTGCAGAAGATGGCCGAGGTATGGAAACTAGAAGCCTAAAGTGGAAATCTGGAGGAGCAATCGATGACTGACGCTACACGGTTTACTGATGAAGACGTGCGGCGCTTCCGCGAGGACGGTTTCGTCGTGGTCGAGCAATTATTCAACGCGGACGATCTCCGGCGCATTGACGCGGTCATCAATGAAGTGACCGACACGGCACTGGCATCAGGGGACTATAGCGATGTCCTTGAATTAGAGCCGGCGGACACAGAGGGCCAGCCGGTTGCACGGCGCATCTATAATCCATTTCATCAGCACCAGGTGTTCGCGGATATGGCTACGGATCCACGGATACTCGATGGGGTCGAGAAATTCTTCGGGCCGGGGATCGCGTTGCACCACAGCAAGCTGAACATGAAGCCGGCCAAGGTGGGATCGGTCGTCGAGTGGCACCAGGACTTGTCATATTTCCCGCACACCAACGACGATCTCCTCGCCGCCCTGGTTTACATTGATGATGCGACTATCGAGAATGGCTGCCTTCAAGTCATTCCGCGACAGCATCATGGCTATCTGAAACACGAGAATCCGGACGGCACATTCGCCGGCATGATCACGGAAGACCTCGATGACGGCAGCCACGGCACGCCGGTCCCACTGCCGGCACCGGGCGGCAGTGTCATTTTTATGCATGCTTTGGCGCCGCATAGTTCTTTGCCGAATCGTTCGCCGCAACCGCGGCGAACGCTCATCTTCGAATATCGCGCCGCCGATGCGTTTCCCATCGAGTTCGGCAATCAGTTGACGAAGACAAACCAATCGTCCGTCATGCTTCGCGGCGAGCAGCCCCGTTTCGCGCGCTTGGGAAAGATCGCACCGTTGATTCCAGTTTTTCCTGAGGCTGTATCATCGCTATATGATCTGCAGATGAAATCGCGGGATCGCCGGGAGAAGGTTTGACTCCCGAAGCCGTGCTCTCCCGGCCCTGAAACTAGCAACCCCAATAGGGATGTCCAGCGGCACCCGGCCGCTGGACATCCCGATTGGG
>CAUZRT010000090.1:0-10840 GCA_963582235.1 Lentisphaeria bacterium | reverse complement strand
CGCGCGGCATGACTGAAAGAGGCACGGGCGCGGTCATCAACCTGTCGTCGGTGCATGCGTTTTACGGCATGACGGAGCACTCGATTTACGCGGGCACCAAAGGCGCGATCGTCTCGTTCACGCGGGAGGTAGCGCTGGAATTGATGCCCAAGGGCATTCGTGTGAACTGTATTGCACCGGGCTGGATTCTAGTACCGAATCATCTCAAAGCCATGCCGGACCTGGATGAAGAGGCGGCGGCCCGCAACATCCCGGCAGGCTTTGTCGGTCGTCCCGATGATGTTGCGGAGCTGGTGCTCTTTCTGGCGTCCGACGCGGCTCGCTACATTGTTGCGCAGACCATCATCATCGACGGCGGGCAGATGTCGATCATGGCCAACACCGGCGATTTCCGCGAGCGCCGTCCGTGGACCTTCGGTAAGCAGTACGTACCGGGGACGTGAGGTTGCTGGGAGATATAATGGATGTCGCAGCGAGTCAAGGATCTCGCTGGTGCTGGAGATGACGGTTAATGGGCGATGAGCGCGAATGGCATCATTCACAGTCAGACACCGTATGGGGTCCCGGAAGGCACGCGGAACACCCCACGGGGTTGACTATGAATTCCAATCATTCGACAGGCATAGTTGTATCGCAAAGTAAAAACCGATTCGTGAGGAAAAGCAAGACCCGGGAGTTCAATCATGCACACCAGACGAATGCGTCGTGTTGCCATGTTCGCCGTGCTGGGTTCAATGAGTCTGTCTCTCAGCAACCTCTACTGCCAGACCACAGCCGCGAAGTGGTGGCCGTCGGAATGGGGGGCGGACGATCAGCGGGGCGCTGCCAATCGGATCACAGCGAAAAAGGTACGGCAGGGCTCGAGGTTGATCAAGCAGGGCAGGATCTACCAGCTCGGCCGGGTGTATGAGCCGGGAATGCCGTTATTCGGAAATCGTCATTACAGCCTGTCCATTGTCAGTTCGCCGAGCGGCGGCCCGGCAGGGCAGAACCAGCTCGTCTGGCACGATGAGATGTTCAGCGGCGAGATCGGGCAGGTGGGCACTCAATTCGATCGGCTCGGTCTCGTCGGCACGCGCATGGGCGCATGAGGGTATTTTTTACAACGGCATCAAACGCACAGAGATGCGGGGCGCCTACGGCTTGGAGAAGCTGGGCGTCGAAAATACCGGCATGTTTTTCACGCGCAGCGTCCTGGTTGACGTTGCCGGCTACAAGAACGTCGACACCGGCTTGACATTGGCTATGTCATCACTTTAGCGGACATCAAATGGGCACTGCAACGCCAGGACGTGGCAATCGGCGAGGGCGATGATGCCGTCTTCTTCCGCACCGGCCACAGCAAGCTGTGGATGGTGGATAATGAGGCGTACAAATCCTGGGCGCCGGGCATCGGAATGGAGGCGGGGAAATGACTGGTGACGCAGAAAATCATGCTGGCAGGTTCCGACACATGGCCGGTCGAAGTGGTGCCGGGCGAGAACCCGAATCGGGCTTTCGAAGTCCACCAGATACTGCTTAACCAGAACGGCATCTATCTGCTGGAAAATCTTGATCTTAAAGAACTCGCCGCCGATAAGGCGTACGAGTTCGCTTTCATCTTCTCACCGCTGCGTCTCAAGGGCGCCACCGGCTCACCTGGCAACCCCATCGCCGTCCGGTGATAGGAAGGGATTTTCTCGGCCCGCGGGTGTAACCCCACAGATGAAAGGGAGGCTTGGCACCGTCCAGTGGTCAGACGGGAATGTTTTGGCCCACGGATGGCAAAGCGATACCACGGATGGGGAGAACTTCTTTGGGGCCCACGGACTTAGCCCCGGCGTAGTTTCCAGAGCGGAGACGGATGTGACCCCACTGATGGCAGTCCGTCGGCTGACTGAAATACCACAGATGAACGGAGAGTATCTGCTGCTGGCAGACAGTGATCCTGGCGGCGGCCCGTAAGGTCAGCCAATACCCATTGTTCCGGCATTTCATCATTCCACCATTCCATATCCCCTAATCATTTTGACACAAATTATTTTGCTTAATTCCAAAACGGAGGGTATCTCATGATCTATCGCGAATTGGGTGGCAGCGGCCTACTGGTCTCTCCGATTTGCCTGGGAACCATGACCTTCGGGACCCCGGTCGAAGAGGCCGACGCCATTCGCCTGACGCACGGCGCTATTGACCTGGGCGTCAACTTTATCGACACCGCAAACATTTACGAGGGTTATCCGCGTTTCCTCGGCAGTGCCGGCGGCGCCGCCGAGAAGATTGTCGGCAAAGCGTTGAAGGACCGGAGAGACAAGGCTGTGCTCGCCACCAAAGTCGGGTCCCAGCGCGGCCCGGGTCCGCAGGATAGGGGTCTGTCGGCAACGCACATACTGACCGAAGTCGATCGCAGCCTGCAGCGGCTGCAGACCGATTACATCGATCTTTATATAATCCATTGGCCGGACAGGCAGGCGCCGCTGGAGGCAACACTCAGTGCCGTCGACCAAGTGGTGCGGGCCGGCAAGGTACGAACCTTCGGCGTCTCGAATCACAGCGCCGCCCAAATCTGCGAGTGTCTCTGGCTGGCCGACAAGCGCAACGGTCCGCCGGTCATCGCCTCACAGATACCGTTCAGCCTGCTGCGGCGGGAGTTTCAGAATGATCTCGAGTTTTGCCGGCAGCACCGCGTCGGCGTTACGCCATATCAAAGCCTGCAGGGCGGCCTGCTCACCGGCAAGTACCGCCGCGACCAGGCACCCCCGGATGATTCCCGGGCCGCGGAAAAGCCGGAATGGATCTGGGAACGCGACGACGCCTTATATGACAAATTGGAAAAACTCGAAGCACTCGCCGCGGAGATCGATAAATCAATGACGCAGTACACTCTGGCCTGGACCCTGGCACAACCGGCCATGACATCGCTGGTCGTCGGCGCCAAACGCCTCGAGCAGGTTGAAGATTGCCTGCAGGCACTGGACGTCACCATACCCGACGAACACTTCAATCGTATCGACGACATTTTCCCGCCGCCATGGCAGCAACCGGATGCGATTCGCGGAACATTAGGCATGGCGTACGATGAGGATTGACGATTTCCGCCAGCGGCGGGCCATGTCGAATAACATGTCTGAGGCAACGGCCAAGGGCCTGGACCAGGCAGCGGCACATTACGCATTCCGGGTATTTGACGACAAGAAATTCCGCCGACTTGCAAACTTTCACACCTTTAGCCAGGTTGAGTAGGACCGAATTTTCAATGAACTGGTTGTCTCGTGGGTTGTCCTCATGAGGCTCGTGCTGGAGGCACCCGATCGACGGGTGCCCGACGAGTTTCGGGACTATCTTGCTGATATCCACGGTAAGTTTCCCAAAGCGCACGTGGACTATCTGGAATCAAGCGGGGTCGAGAGCAAGTATCTACTGGACTGGGAAACGCTCATCTCGATGCGCTATGATGAATATGCAAAGGACTGGTACGACGTCCGCGCGGCTGCCATGCAGTTCGAGTCGGCAGAGAAAGACCTGGACGTGGACGATCTATTCAAAATTAAAATTCTCGTGCCCGTCCATGCTGTTGCCATTGGCTGCCACCACGACATCTGTCGGGGGAAACCGATGGGCACGATGAGCTGTTCAAGATGACGTTGAGCTCACTGTCCAAATTTTATGTGGATATTAGGACTCGGCTCGAAGGCGGCAAGATCATGCCGCTGACCCAGGCCCGTATCACGCTGAAGCGTATGGCTCGCCGCAAGCGCGCAAAGAAACGGAAGAAGCGCTAGCCGATAATCCGAAGGACCTTATCCGATGTCAGGATTTAAAGTCGCATGTATCTGGCGAGAATGTAAGCGAGTGCCTGAATGGGTCAGCCGCACCCTCGAAAGCCACGGCATCGAGTTCGTCGAACAGAATTGTAAATCCTCGGAACAGGTCCTCGAATTGGGCGCGGATGCGGATGTCATCTGGGTCATGGGCAGCGGCCGACTGATCCCGGCGGGCATGCTGCCGATGTGTACGCGCTGCGGGGCCATCATTTGCAGCGGCAGCGGCACCGATAGTGTCCCGGTCTCGGCAGCCACGAAGCTGGGCATCATCGTCGCCAACACACCGGACGCAACGGCGATTCCGGTGGCGGAACACGCTATCGCGCTGCTGCTCGCCGTGTGTCGGCTGATTCCGTTTCACGATCAGAAGTTGCGGGCCGGCGTCTGGTCGCGGCTCGATCCGGTGCCGCTAATAATCCACAACAAAACGGCCGGGCTGGTCGGGTTCGGACGTATCAGCCGCGGCGTCGCCGAACGTCTGACACCGTTCGGGATGCGGTTGTTGGCCTATGACCCGTTCGTTGACGATAATGAAATGGCGGCCGCCGATGTGGAACCCGCGGATTGGACGGAGTTGCTGAGTGAATCCGATTTCATCTCTGTCCACGTCCCGCTTCTCGAATCAACCCACCACCTGATCGGCGAGGCGGAGCTCAAGCAGATGAAACCGACCAGCGTCCTGATCAACACATGCCGCGGCCCCGTAGTGGACACAGCGGCGCTGGCCACGGCACTGAAAAGGAAGGCTGGATTGCGGCTGCGGGCCTCGACATTCTCGAGAGCGAGCCGGCGGCAGCGGATGATCCGCTGATCGGGCTACCGAATGTCGTCATCACGCCGCATATTGGCTCGTATTATGACGGCCTGTTCGACGAATTCTGGCGACTGTCCATGGAGACGGTAATCGATCTGTTTCAGAAGAAATGGCCGGTGTCTTATGTCAACCCCGAAGTCACACCGCGTTGGGATTTGAAGTGAAGGAATTCAGTAAATGAACCACAATTACGGTTCATTTACTGAATTCCTTATTGAAGAGCCACTCCAATTGATGCGCCTTGAGGTTCATGCCGACGATCTCTTTATCGGCATTGAGAACGTATATCTCCGGAGTGATGTCAACGTTGTACTTGGCGTGATACCGGCTCTCGTATTTGGGGTCAATGACATTGTGCCACGGAAGATTCTGTTCGCGGACATATTGTCGCCATTGTTCGATGTCCTGGTTGGTGCACAAGGCGAACACGTCGACGCCGCGATCTTTCCAGTCTTCATAAACCTCCAGCAGTTGCGGCGTCTGCTCCTGGCAATGCTCGCAGTCCACGTTGAATATATACAGGACGGTGATCGGCGCCGTGATGTCATACAGAGATTCGTATTCATCCTCCGGGTTTCTTGCGCGGATGTCCTGTCCCGTTTTACCCAGCAGGCTGGGACGAAAGCGGTTCGCCTGCTGGCGCGCCTTCTTGAGCTCTTCGGCACCGATGGACGCGGCCAGCTCGTGAGTCAGATAGTTGTCCGCCATATGCACATAAACGGCTTCACCGCCCATCATCGACGACTTTTGATAAGCCAAGCAAATGTAGCTGGTGACATAGTGAAACAGTTCTTTGTTGCCAAGGGTCTTGGTGGTTATGGCGTCGGCCGATGCGATGACTGCGTCGACGCGCTGTGGTGTCAGCTTCTTTATGAAACGCTCGAGCTTATTGTGAAACACCGGGGTCCGCAGGAGTCTGGCATCGGTGAAGTCGACATTATCCCAGAACTTGGCTCGATATAATTCAAGCTGCTTTTCGGTATCGATTTCGCCGTTCGGCAGTTTGGGATGTTCCAGTTTTGGATTCTGACCGGCCAGCTTAAAGACTGTGAAGAACGAGTCGGGATGATTGGTGGCGAATTCGTTGATGTGTACCTGACGCTTATCGACCAATGCATCCCGTTCCTTTTCCAGCACCTCGTGGTCACCGCCGGTGTCCTTCGCTTTTTTGATCTGTTCGGTCAATGCCTCAAATGCCGACCGATATGTTTCTTCGTATCTGAGATTCCGATAGAGCAATTGGTTATCCAGGGAGCCGGTCACCTGCATCGACTGAACCAGATCATCCAGTTTCGTCTGCAAGGTAAATTTCTGGTCCGCGTCCAGCAGCATCTGGATGTGTTGTTGATTTGGAAACAGAAGGTAGTAGAGGCCGCCCGGAAACTTCTCTTCGCGGGAGATCAGGATCTCTTCTCCCTCGATATTCATAGCCGGCAGCGCCAGAAAATTCTGCTTGCCGTTGACACCGAGAAATTTGCATTCGCCGCCCTCGAATCCCGCAACGGAGACCTTGATTCGACACGCGTTGGTCGTTGGCAGCCCGGCTTCTGTTTCTGTATTCGCGGCAATCAGTGGCGTCAGTGAAATCAGTAGTAAAGACAAAATGAGTCGTATCATCTTGGTGTTTCCGTCAGCTTTCTGCGGCACTAGTGCGACATCCGCCCTTGGGGCCGGAATGGTAGCGCTGTTGTCCTTGTGCGGGAGTGTTTCGGAGTTCAATATATTCGACGTACACAATCGGCATTTTGTTCACCAAAGCGGTTGTTCTCTCAGGCGATAAGTGGCGAATTCGGGCGCTGAGTAGCGACCTTCAAAATCGTCCTCGTACTCAGTCCCGATTCGCAAGAGTCGGTACGACGTGAGTCACATGTCACGTGACAACGTGGTCACGTGATTGCGATCCGCCAGCCGGCGAACTCACGCGATACGGAACGTCCGTACTCGGAAACGCGGAGCAGGAGAGAACAATCGCATCGAGACGGACGCTGGATACCGCGCCGACCACGCTCGAGTACTGGTACCGCCCTGACTGCCAGACAACACCTTGGAAGTGCTGACCGTCGATGTAGTTTGAGCTGTCACAGTAGATGAATGCCGGGCGCTCCAGTTGGCGCCCTCTCTGCACGATTTTGTTCCCTTCTCTACGCTGGTATTTCGTTCCGCCTTGCTTACTGATACGCTCGTATTCACTTTTCGTGTTTGCCCACAGGATGTAGCCATTGACGAGCACACCGTCCTCCAGTACCTGCGCGACATACGTTTCTACGTTCAATTCGTCTTCGCTGCCGGAAGCATACTCAAGCGTGAATTCTCGGCCTGAGATCGAGATAGTGGCCCCGTCGCGGTACTCGAACGGGCCATATCGCTTCCCGGTGTCCCCATGCGTAAGGTAGAAGCTCTGAGCGAGAAGAGTGGGGCAAGTGATAGAGAGCATCAGTAGAAAGAGGCGCATGATTTTTCCCTTTTGGTGTGTAGTCATTGGCGATCGATCCGTCAGCCGACAGATTATCGACAAGGTTTCGCGTTCGCAATTCCCGCTAATCATTGATTGGACGAGGCGGGCAACAGCCCCGACGGGCTCACCAGGCTAACGGGTGTTCGGCTTGTCTGATCCAGACAACCATTTCTCCCTCGCCGAGAGTGGACTGTGCATTGGCATCTCCTTGTTCGGCTGCTTTTGTCAGCCAGTCGAGAGAATCGTCCGCTGCATTTGCGGGAGCACATCCGAAAAGAGCCACCAACGCCACGATGAAGTTTGATGGGATTTTTGATTTCATGCCATGCCTCCAATTGAAGTGCCAGCGTCCCTTGGCCTGATTATATAGGACGTTGGTTAACAGTCACCATATACTATCGGAGTTCACATTGCTTTCAAGCGGCGGGTTTGACTGCCGAGCGCAGGCGGGTTACTCTCTCGTGAGCGGTAGACGACCTGCGCAGTCACACAGGGGGAATTCCAATGATTGAGTATTGGTGCCAACAAATGCGAGGCAACCGTGGAGGCGGACGAGAGCGCCATCAAGGGGCCCTCTATCGACTGCTCACATTGCGGCGCCAAGATATTCAAGCTACACTCCGGTTCGCCCCCTGCAGACCCCGCCGAATCGCCAGCCGATAAAGCCCCCTCTTCGCTTGGCTACAAAGCCCCCGCTTAATAAGCCCTCCGCGACACCGCCGGTATCTGTGCCCTCACAGGGTAATGTTCCGGAGCCTTGGCAGAGACCAGATACGATCCAAACATCAATGAGTCATAGGGAGGGCCGCGGGATGAGATGCGAGAAATGCAACAATGAAAGCATGGTCAACACGAGCGTTTTTCGGCTTTCCGGCTGTCTCGTTACCCTGGGATTCATCTTACTAATTCCAGCGGCGATAACGCTGGCTTTCACCATCCTACTGACCGTCCTCGGAGTTTACGCAACCGGAACAGCTGCATCCGAGATGACCAACAAGCTCGTGATGGAGACGGAGGAGGAACTTCAGGAATTGCGCGTGCCGCAGCACGTGATAGCGGACTTCAAAGACGATCACTCGATTTCAGAGAAAACCCTGAATACTCTGAGTTCAGACCAGCGCCGGCAGGTTGAGATCACGATGGACACGTACAATGCCGTCGCCGCTGGAGCGGCAATAGGCACGGGAGGCATAGCCATCTTTGGCGGGGGTTTCGTAGTGGCATTGTTTGTACTTTCAATCCCAGCTCTGATCATAGGGTTTTTGCTCATTCTGCGAAAGAAGGTATGCAAATGCCCGAACTGCGGTTACTTCTTCGAGCGCGCATAATGAAATCCCGCTTCCAGATCAGAACCAAGGCGACGAACTGAAATCTCAATAAGCAGTGCAGGCGGTTTACTCTACCGCGAGCGGTAGACGACAAGGCGATTGTGGTCGGAAATGCAACTGGTCATAGTTACATCGCGGGTTTGGAAATCCAATAAACTGTACAGGCGGCCGGCTCCGAGGCACCCAGTCACCCATCCATGCAATTAGCTGGTCATCGCCCGCTCTTGGGCTCAAGCATGACCGGTAACCTGCGGAAACGAATTCAGCTCCTCATAGTCGGTCAGTGCTATGGGGGGCTTTTTTGTGGCAAGATGCAGCTCTTTCCCCCGCACTAACCCGCCAGCATTGTCCAAAACAATTGCGAAAAATCGTGGCAGCGATTCATCCAGCACGAGGTCATCAGATTGGCATAACTATGCTATACCTGTCGGACAATGGCGACACTCGTGGCGACGGATTCGCGGAGATGGGGTTTGTCAATATTGCAATGTTGATGTACTGACTACTTATGGCATTTTATTAACGCGGTAGGTAATGAAGCGTCAACCGTTGCCTGATGGCTCGGCGAGGTCCACTTCTGATATCGAATTCGGAGTCCCATTATGCAAACCAGAAAATGCACGTTCACGCTAATCGAACTGCTGGTGGTGATCGCCATCATCGCCATTCTGGCGTCCATGCTTTTACCGGCGCTCTCTCGGGCCAAGGAGAATGCTTTGGCGGTTGTTTGCGTCTCGAACATGAAACAAAGTTCTCTCGGCGTCCAGATGTATGCGGATGATAATGATTCGTGGTTCTTGTCGATGCAGTGGTGGGGGGCATGGGTTGACAGTGTCTGGTGGTATGACCCGATTTATGACAAAGGATATGTTTCCGACCGGGACATTTTTGCCTGCCCCAGTTTGGCCCCCTATAGATTTGACCCTGCCCAACCTTGGTTCACATATGGGGCTATTATTGATGTTGACGATTGGAGGCATCTCAGTGGCAATTGTCCGCAGGGCTGCCAGAATCATGGTTACGGCGGCGATGCTAGGATGTACAACCTGAGTCGGGTGCCGGATCCCTCGAATCTACCCATTGTAATTGATTCGTGCCAGGTCAATGGTTCTGTTGCAGGCAACGACAATGCCTCGCTCCTAAGCCTTCAGATTGTAAGAATGTGGAAGACAAGCCCCCTGGAAACCGGCAGTGGTCATTTGAGACATGCAAGGCGGGCAAATACTATTTATGCCGATGGCCACACCGAGGCAGCTGACGGGGATCGACTATTCGAAGGGGGGTTTAGAGGATCGTACGTCGGATTTGACGGTCCGGAAAGTTATGTGTGGGTACCGTTTTTTTAGTTAACAGGCGCCGAGCCTCACAAGATCGCGATCGCTATCGCCCGCGCTTAGGACCGGCAACCTGCGGCAACGAATGCAGCTCCTCATAGTCAGTCAGTGCTATGGGGGGCTTTTTTGTGGCAAGATGCGGCACAGTCCCCCGCACTAACCCGCCAGCATTGTCCGAACTAATTGCGAAAAATCGTGGCGACGGATTCGCGGAGATATTGATAGTCCAAAGTCACCCGGTCAAGGTGCCCTACCCCCTGTTTATCTCACCGGCCTTTCCACCCCTATCCCGAATATTTGGATTGGGTTCCGTGATTGCTGCCGGAAGAACAATCTTGACTTTGCTCTTGCAATTCGGACCGAAGTTTTGTACAACAGGATCGACATACGGGAACCGCCAATAAATAGGAATACCCACAAATGAAAAGATCAAATTGGGTAATCGCCCTGGTATTCGTTCAAATAATGGTCGGCATCGTTGTCGGTCAGGCGCAGATTCCGAAAACGATCACTTACCAGGGGGTACTGACGGATGCCAACGGCCAGCCGCTTCTTACCAACACAGTCGATCTCGAGCTGCGTATATACGACGCCATTAACGCTGTGGATGCCGTGTATATGGAAACGCACAACGCGGTAGCAGTCGATGCTGGTTTGTTCAATATCGTTATAGGCTCTGTAACCCCTATGACTTTGCTGTTTGACAACGCTTATTTTCTCGGGATAACGATCAGCGGCAGCCCGGAACTGGCACCCCGTACTCAACTGAACTCGGTGCCTTACAGTTTTAGTTCTCGCGCCGTATCAGGGGATGACAACGTCTTCCCCGCCACCGGCAACGTCGGCATCGGGACGACAAGCCCTTCTTCCGTGCTGCATGTTTCATCAAACCCTGGACATGACGAATGGGTAACTCTTATTATAGACAATACTCATGACATGGGCAGCATAAATAATGCAGGACACTCCACGGGGTCCAGGGTCATGTTCAAAGGCATCATTGATGCCAATACACAAGATGACTCGCAGGAAATATTTACTATTGGTACAGATATTGAGGCGGAAACAGGGGGAACCCTGGCTAAAAACAACTTCTTTATCAGGGA